>JAQAZR010000370.1:0-5889 GCA_032127235.1 Deltaproteobacteria bacterium | reverse complement strand
AGTGGAGCGGCGATTTCATGAGTTACGACGATCCGCAAATTGCCGAACCGGCCTTTGCAGCCTTCGGCGAAGGTTAGATAGTGTCCATCCATAAATGGTCTTTTTTCCGCTGGACTGCGTTCTCCGCGGGTTTCCGGCTGCGGCGTACATAAAGTACGCCTCGCCGCAAACCCTTGTGCGGCCTTGCCCAGCGAAAAAAATCCTCATTTATGAATTGGACACTCAACGGTGCCTGAAAAAGATCGCGGATGGGCACTAATTAACGCCTACCTCTTTAAGTTAAGTTTCGAGTTTCTATTTGCGGCGCTTGCGCCCCAGGGCCTCTGCGAAAGGATTGTTAAATGGGCGGTTCGGTTTTTTTTCGGCTGCCGGTTGGCGATTCTCGCCTTTGGGCCGGCGGGGTTTTTTATTTTCCGAGGAGACTTTTACCCGCGTCGGGGCCGTCTTCATGGAGAGCGCGATGCGGTTTCGTTCCAGATCGACCTCGAGGACCGTCACACTCACCCGTTTTTGCACGGAAACGACATCGGTCGGGTTTTTGACAAACGCGTCGGCCATTTCGCTGATGTGAACCAGGCCGTCCTGATGGACGCCGATGTCGACGAAAGCGCCAAACGCGGTGACGTTGGTGACCACGCCCGGCAGGATCATGCCCGGCCTCAAGTCCGAGATCTGGTTGACATGACCGGCGAAGGCGACGGTTTCGAAATCTTTGCGGGGGTCGCGGCCCGGTTTGTCAAGTTCGGCCAGGATGTCCCGCAGGGTGGGCAGTCCGATCTTGTCGTCGACGTATCTCGTGAGGTCGATTTTTTTTCGGCGGCTTGCCTCCTGCATCAGTTCGGCGACACTGCAGTCTTGATCCCGAGCCATGGCGTCGACCACGGCATAGCTCTCCGGGTGCACGGCGCTGGCATCCAGTGGGTCGGCGCCACGCTGAATCCGCAGAAATCCGGCCGACTGTTCAAAAGCCTTGGGCCCCAGCCGCGGGACGCCTTTCAATTCCACCCGCGAACTGAAAGGCCCTTTTTCGTTGCGAACGGCCACGATGTTGGCAGCCAACTGGGGGCCGAGCCCGGAGACGTAAGTGAGCAGTTCGACGCTGGCGCGGTTGACATCCACTCCGACGGCGTTGACACAGCTGATGACGACATCGTCGAGGGATTTTTTGAGGTCGGACTGGTCGACGTCGTGCTGGTATTGGCCCACGCCGATCGATTTCGGATCGATCTTGACCAGTTCGGAAAGCGGGTCCATCAGGCGCCGGGCGATCGATACCGATCCGCGTACGGTGAGGTCCAGGTCCGGGAACTCGCGGCGCGCGGCTTCCGATGCCGAATAGATCGACGCGCCGCTTTCGTTGACCAGCAGAACCGGAATAGCCTGGAGAGAGTCGATTTTACGCACGAAGGCCTCGGTCTCGCGACCCGCCGTTCCGTTTCCGATCGCAACGGCTTCAATCGAAAACCGACGACAGAGTTCGGCAATTTTTTCGGCCGCTTGTCGATCCTGTCTCTCGCTTAAATGCGGATAAACCGTTTCGTGGTGCAACAGCTTGCCCTGGCGGTCGAGACAGACGATTTTGCAGCCGGTGCGATAGCCCGGATCGATGCCCATCACGCGACGGGCACCGAGCGGCGGGCTGAGCAGCAGCTGCCGCAAGTTGCTGGCGAAGATGCGGATGGCCTGTTCGTCGGCGCGTTGTTTGGTGACCAGCCGCAGTTCGGTTTCCATGGCGCGCGACAGCAACCGCCGGTAGCCGTCATTCAACGCCAATCTCACCTGGGCGGCGTCCGGATCGTCTCCGTTCACAAAGAGATCCTCGAGCAGGGCCAAGGCGTCGGTTTCCGGCGGTACCATGGCCAGATTGAGAATATCCTCTTTCTCTCCGCGCCGCATGGCCAGAATCCGGTGGGAGGGCGCGGTCGCCGCCGGCTCGTTCCAGTCGAAATAATCGCGATACTTCGCTCCCTCGGTCTCTTTGTCTGTGGCCACCTGGCTCCGGATGATTCCTTTGCGCACATAGAGCTCACGCATGCGGTCGCGTGCCCGGGGGTCTTCGTTGATGATTTCGGCGATAATGTGGCGGGCACCCTCCAGAGCGGCCTCGACCGATTCGACCCCTTTTTGCGGGTCCACGTAAGCGGTGGCCAGTTGCACGGGGTCCCGGCCATTCTGTTCCAGGATTTCCCGGGCCAGCGGCTCCAGGCCTTTTTCGCGGGCCACGGTGGCCTTCGTGCGTCGCTTGGGCCGAAAAGGCAGGTAGAGATCTTCAAGCACCGCCAGCGTCGGTGCGGCCGACACCTGTTCCTTCAGCTCGTCGGTAAGGTGGCCGTTGGTTTCAAGGGACTTCAACACGGCCGCTTTGCGGACGTCGAGCTCCTCGAGCTGGTGAAGCCGGTCCCGGATGGCGGTGATGGCAACCTCATCCAGGCTGCCGGTGGCTTCCTTGCGGTACCGGGCAATGAACGGCACGGTGCCGCCCTGGGCGAGAAGATCGGCAACGGCGTCGATTTGTTTCGTCGCAATGTTGAGTTCGGCGGAAATGGTTGCGATATGCTCCAAGCTCCAATTTCCTTTCTGTCGTGAGAGATTTTTCCAGTCGGGCGTGCAACGGGAATGGATGTCGATGGCAACGCCATTGAAACGACTGGCCCTATATGCGACCATGGCCGTAAAGTCAAGAGCCGCAAGAATCCATAGTTCTTGAAGAAATCAGCGTTTTCGGGTATAATTTTGAAGTCTTAACTTAAGTTGATTTCGACCAGCGGCCGGCTTCGCCCGCCAGAGGATCAGGAAATGAAATTAAACAGATGGCTGGGTGAAGCATCCCTGAAAGACAAGAACCTGTCTTACAAGCTCAACATCATCTTCGGCCTTTTTTTCCTCTTTCCGGTTTTCGGTTTTCTTTACTTCGGCTACAAGTACAATATCCTCACCGACCGTTATGTCCCGGTTTTTTTTATGGGGGTGCTGGTTTTTTCGCTGGTCGGCTTCATCATCCTCAGAAGCCTTTTCGACAAAATCGCCACCATCTCGCAGGAAATGACGAAAGACTTTATCGCCGACATGGCCGGGGAGAAAATAAAGACCGGCGCGGACGAACTGCAGAACATCGTCGAATCTTTTTCGGCTCTCCAGAAACAGTTCGGCAGCACCTTTCACCAGCTTGAAAAGAAGGCTTCGGAAATATCGATCCTCAAAGAACTCTCGGAGCTGTGCTATGTCACCTTCGATCCCGAAGAAATCCTCTACGTCACCCTGGAGCGGGCTCTGATGCTGACCCGCTCGGACCTGGGGTCGGTGTTGACCATCGAAAAAAAAGCGCGCAAAGAATTTGTGGTCAAAGCCAGCGTCGGCCTGGGTGAATACGTCAAACTGGGCGACCGCATCGACTTCGAAACCAGCATTGCCAAGTACGCGGTCATCAACAAATCGCCTCTTGTGGTCAAGGACGTTGAAAAAGACCGACGCTTCGGCCGGGCCAATCTGCCGCACTACGGCACCAAATCCTTTGTCTGCATGCCGATCAAGACCAGCAAAGAGGTCATCGGCGTTCTGACGCTGTCGCGCAAGGACGACGCCCGGGTTTACGGTCAGGAAGACATCGAAGCGCTCACGCCGCTTCTTAGCAACGCCGCTTTCACATTCGATAACCTGCGGCTGATCAAGGAGAACGAACGCGGTTTTCTGCAGCTCAGGTCGATCGAAAAAATCTTCAAGATCATCAACTCCAGTTTCCGGGACAGTGAGCTGCTCCAGGCCGTTTTGGGTGAGATGCACACCGTCATTGGCTTCGACATTGCGCTGGTGTTGACGAAAAACAGCCAAAAACCCGGTTACTTGACCGTTTTCGACATGGCGGCGCACGGGCCTACCGATGTCACGAAAGGTGCTCAACTGCAGTACAGTGAAACCGTCATCGAAAAAGTCCTCAATCAGGAGACGACTCTGGTCATCGATGACACCCGGGCTGCGGGAGCGATGTTCAGCGAGGATGGCACCGACCGCGACGCCGACGACATTCTGGAGGAACTCTTTCTGAAAAACGGCCGCAGGACCTGTCTCCTGTCGCCCTTGCGCAGCGACGGGGTGGTCACCGGCGTTTTGGTATTGTCCGCCAAAACTCAAGGGCTCTTCGACGGACTGCAGAACCTGGTCGAGTGGATTGCCAACGGGTTGTCGATCGCGATCGAACGCAACCGCCTGTCGGCCGCCGTTCTTAAACGCAATCGCGAGCTCGAAACGATCAAACAGGTCGGCAGCGCGCTGGCCTCTTCGACCTTCGACATGAAAAAAGTTCTCAAGTACACCATGGACATGGTCAGGGTCCTGATGAATGTCGAGGCCGGGTCGTTGTTGTTTCTTGAGAAAGGTGAACTGGAGCTGGCCGTGGCCTTCAACACCCAGTTGTCGTCGATGAAGAAGTTTCGTCTCAAAATTGGTCAGGGCATTGCCGGCTATGTGGCCGCCCGGGGAGAGGCGATCATCGTCAACGACACTCAGAAATCCCCGCATTTTTTTCCGGGTGTCGACAAGTACACCGGTTATCTGACCCGCTCGGCGCTGTGCGTGCCCATGATTTCCCAGGGAAAAGTGATCGGCGTGATCGAAGTCCTCAACAAGATCAACGGCGACTTCTCCTCCAACGATGAAGACCTGCTCCAGTCGATAGCGGCTTCGGTCAGCATCGCCATCGAAAATGCGCGTCTCTACAAGGAGACGGTCTCGATGGCCGAACACGAACGCGGCGTACGCCGGATGTTCCAGAAATTTGTGCCCAAGGCGGTCCTGGAAAACATCATCCAGGGCGAGCGCACCGGTCGGGGCGTCGTCGACGAGGTCAAGACCGTCACCTTGCTCAACATCGACATCAGAGGGTTTACCGAACTGGCCATGGAAATGGGCCCGCAAAAAACCGTCTCGATCTTGAACAATTTCTTTTCGATCATGGGAGAGATCGTCTTCAAGCACAACGGGATTGTCGACAAGTACCTCGGCGACGGCTTTCTGGCCCTTTTCGGTGCGCCGGTATCGAGCGTGCGGGATGCCGACAATGCCGCGGCCGCGGCATTGGAAATGAAAGAGGCGATTGCTCCGATCAACAAGACCTTCGAAAAGGAAATGGGAATTGCGCTCCACATCGGCATCAGCGTGCACACAGGGGACGTGGTGGTCGGCAACATCGGGTTCGACAAGAAAATGGACTATACGGTGATCGGAGATGCCGTCAACACGGTCTTCAGGCTGCAGGAACTGACCAAATCTTACCCGAACGGCATCATCATCGGCGAGAACACCCGGCGCGCAGCCCAATCCAAGTTTCGGCTCCGCAACCTCCACAACGCCCTCGGCGATTTGAGTCTCTACGAACTGCTCGGCATCGAGGGCCGCTAGTGTCCACTCCATAATTGGCCTTCTTTCGGCTGTGTCCCGCCGCGGCAAGGTTATCCAAAGTTTCCATCCGAGAAGCCATTAAAAATCTCATTTAGGGACGGAAACGAGAACCACGCGCATATCCATCACATTGGTATTGGTGGGGCCGGTGAACAGCAACTCTCCGGTTTTTTTAAAGAAACGGTAAGCGTCGTTGGCCTTCAGGTAACGCCGATAGTCCAGACCCAGGGTTTCGGCCTGCGCGATAGTCGTTCCGTCGACGATGGCCCCGGCGGCATCCGTCGGACCGTCGGTTCCGTCGGTACCGGCGCTCAAGGCGACGACGCCGGTGAGGCCGGCGATTTGCGGTGCAAGGGCCAGTGCGAATTCCTGGTTCCGTCCGCCGAGACCCTTGCCGCGAATCACGACCGTTGTCTCTCCGCCGGAGAGGATGCAGGCCGGCGGTGGTACCGGGTGACCGGACTTGAGCACCTCCTTGATAATGCCGCCGTGCAG
>JAQAZR010000369.1:0-8408 GCA_032127235.1 Deltaproteobacteria bacterium | reverse complement strand
TCGATGAGGATGGCTGGCAACACTACGTCCCGATCCGGCTGCCGCGGACACGTTGCGTTGAAAAGCGCCTGCCGCCTGGTGCAGCCGCGGTGCTCATCAATCAAGACCACACCTATACGGATCTCGTTCTGCCGATTGATGAAGGGCAGAGACAATTATTTGAAGGTATCGATGGACACCGCACCATCACCGAGATCCAGAGCGACATTACATCTCAGGGAGAACAATTCCCCAGCCACGAGCTTGCCCGTTCCTTCTTTGAGCAGCTCTGGTGTTACGATCAGGTGGTGTTCGATACAACCAGGTGCAGTAAAGAATCGGATGGCGGAGCATAATTTTTCAAATAGATTCGCCGGGCCGATAGGAAAGCCCCGCCCAACAGGTTGAGGCCATTATAAAAAAAGGTAACCGGAAATAGTTGATTTCGCGTGAGATAAAGATTTTTCTATTGTGGGTGACCCTGCTGGTTTTACCGGCGGCTGTCGCCGCAGAGGTGGTCCCGGATCAATTCGAACTGGTGCAGGTCACCTTCACCGGAGTCGAAAGCGTGCCGAAATCGGAGCTGGCCCGGGCGCTGACCGCCCAGACGCCACCGTTTTGGAAGGTCTGGCAGTCCTCTCCGGTTCTGAGCGCTCAAGACCTCGAGGACGACCGGCTGCGCATTCAGCAGTTTTACCGCGATAACGGATTTTACCAGACGGTTGCTGGTTTTACGGTAACGGTATCGGGTCCGGCACCGGTCCGGGGCATCAGCGTGCCTCCTCAGAGCCAAAAGATCACAGGGCCCGGCGAGCCCCCGTCAGGGGCGCTGCCGCGTGTCAGCTTGACGTTTGAGATCACCGAGGGACCGCCGGTCCTGATCGAATCAATCGATATGACCGTCAACGGCACCCTGAAAGGCGTCGACCGGACGCTTCTCCTGGCCGACACGCGCCTTGAAATCGGCCGGGTGTTCAAAGCGGCCGAATATGAAGAAGCCAAAAAAAACATCAACCGGACGCTCGCCAATCGCGGTTACCCCTTTGCCGAGATCACCGGGAGGGCGGTTATCGATCCAAAGGTCAATCAGGCGCAGCTTTCTTTTCACGTCACGCCGGGCCCGCTGTCGGTCTTCGGGCCGACCACGATCAGCCAGGAAGGCACTGCGGTTTCCGAAACGGTCATCCGGCGGGCATTGACCTACGAGCAAGGGGAACTCTATGATGCGAGCAAGGTCGAGGCCAGCCGCCGCAACCTGTTCAGACTTGACGTTTTCAGGATCGCGATCATTCAGACCGGGACGCCGCCGGCCGAAGACGGTGGCAGCGTTCCGATGCGGGTTCAGCTCACAGCGAGAGACCGCCAGAGTGTCCGCCTGGGCATCGGTTACGGCACCGAGGATAAATTGCGCCTCCAGGCCGGGTGGATATATCGCAACCTCGGCGGGCAAGGCGGCCTGGTGACAGTGAGTGCCCGCAGTTCCGCTATTTTGAAGAACATACAGGTGGCCTACGATCAGCCGTATTTCCTGGATGCCAGGAACCACCTCACCGCCAGAGCCGGAAACGAGCTGGACGAGCCCCCGGCTTACAAAAACCGCCGGATTTTCACGGATGTGGCGTTAAACCGCAACCTTGGAAGCAACTGGATTATACGGCTGGGTTACGGCCTATCGTTCAACACCGAGGAAAGCGTTGCCGCCGATGACCCCGTGAGCATCGAGGAACGACAATTCCTGGATGAGGACACACGGATATCGGCGGTCGGTCTGGAGGTGGCCCGGGACAGGCGCGACGATCTGCTGAACCCTAAGAGCGGTTCGCTGCTGGCAGCCAAGATCGGCGTGGCACCGGAGTTTCTCGGATCCGAACTCGCCTATTTCCAGCCGGCCGTTGGAGTCCGGAAGTTTCTGCCGGTCTTCAAAGACATCATCCTGGCCGGGCGGGTAAATCTGGAAACCATTCAGGAGATGCAGGGCAGCACGTTTATTCCGGCTTTCAAACGGCTCTATCTGGGCGGCAGCGACACAGTGCGCGGATACGGCTTCCAGGAGCTTCCGCCCCTTGACCGCAACGGCGAACCCCTCGGCGGTCAGACCGCATTCAACGCCAGTGTGGAGCTGAGGTTCCCGATCTACAACGCCCTTTCCGGGGTCACTTTCGTTGATTCCGGGCTGCTTGGCCCGGATCCGTTTCAACTCGAGTTTTCAGACATGCGGTACACTTGCGGGGTCGGACTGCGCTACGATACAGTGATCGGACCGATTCGTCTCGACTTCGGTTACAAGCTCAACCCCCCGACCGGCAAAGATATCGGCGATTTCACCCGTCCGGATGACATCGTCGGCGACCGCTGGCGTTTTTACGTGAACATCGGCCAGGCCTTTTAGGGGGCTGCGGAACGTTCCGCGCCCATCAAGACCTGTCTATCGATTCCGGCACCCAACACTATGAAAAGAACGCCCCCTGAAGAAGCATCCGCACCCGGAGGGAGCGGCCGCCGCCGTCTTCTGAAACGGCTCTTGAAGGTTTTATCCGCCACTCTGCTGGTCCTGGTCGCTCTGGGTGTCCTTGTAACACTCGTGCTGCAGGTACCGGCGGTCCAGAAACGGGCCAAGGCACTGGCTATCGACACTCTGGAGCGGCAAACCGGCCTGCGCCTGGAATTGGGGTCGTTGTCCGGAAGTCTGTTTACAAATCTGAGCGCAACCGATCTGCGCCTGGACGGCCCCTCCGGGCCGCTGCTGGCCGCCGAGCGCATTTCCATCGGCTACGCACTGCCGCTGCTGTTAAAGCACATGCTGGTCATACGGTATCTGCGGTTCGACGGCCTGCAGGTCTATCTGGTCCGCAATGCAGACGGTACCTGGAATGTCGAAGAAGAAACGCGGCGGTTTGCGTCGCCCGCCGGCGAGGCGCCCTCCGGTTCGCCGCTGGCGGTAGTCGTCAAGCGGCTGGCGATCGATGGCGGAACCCTTTCCATCCGCGACGAGACGTCGGCGCCGCCCCGAATCCGGCAAATCGAAAACCTCCGGCTCGACCTGCAGTTGGACATCGGCCCGGAAATAAAAGCCGATCTGCGGCAGTTGGCCTTCAGCCTCGACGATCCGCGCATCGTCGTGACCGGCCTGGAGGGGCGCCTCCGCTACGATCAACGGCAGGCAGCCCTTCACGTCGAGGGCCTCAATCTCAAGACCGAAGCCTCGGCCGTGTCGGTCGACGCCGGCATAACATTCCAGCAGCCGGATCCCGAGATTACCGCCTCGGCGCGAATCGACACCCTTGCCCTGGCCGAACTGGGCCGCGTGCTTGAAGCCGATGTCCTTAAACGGGGCGACATCACCGGCCGGATCGATCTGCAGGGCACACCGCGGCAGCTGCACCACCGGCTGAGGCTCGTTCTGGATCGGCACCAGTCGCTGACGGCAGAAGGAGAACTGGCGTTGACCGGCGAGGGGTCGGTGGCCTTGGAGACGACCGGCTCCCTCACCGACATCGATCCGGCGGCCTGGCCCTTTATCGATGCACCGCATCTGAACGGGGATATCGACGCCGATTTTTCCATCTCCGCGCACCATCTCGACGGACCGCAAAGGCAGGTGCACCTGAAGTTGCAGGTGGCTGCCTCACGCATGGCGGGTTTCTCTGTCGAAACCGGCGATTTCGATGTGACGCTGGAAAATGGCGATCTGGCCGTCACCACGGCCGCGCTCACCGGCACCGCCGGTCGCATCCGCCTTCAGGGCCGGGTCGCAGGGATTGAAACCGGGACCCCGTTCGCCAATATCTCCATCTCCGGGGAGGTGCGCGACCTCGATCCAGCGGCTTTTCTGACCGATCCGCTGTGGGCGGGAAAGGTCAATGCCGATTTCAAGGCCGCGGCCAGGCCAAAACTCGCGGACGCCGCTGCCGGCGATTTGTCTGACTGGAAGGCCGAAGCCGATCTCACCCTGAGGCCGTCGGTCCTCTTCGGCACCCCCGTCGCTCGCGCCCGGGCCAACGCCAATTGGGACGGCGCGCTGGTGCGGCTGACGTCCTTCGAGCTTGACAGTGACCTGGGGCAGGCCGCCTTGAACGGGCAAGCCGTTGCCCGGGATCGATCCTACCGTGTCGCCGGACGCATCGATTTTCCCGCGCTGCCGCGCCTCAAACCGCTGCTGACCAGACTGGTGCCGGACTTTCCGCCCGAACGGGTTCCGGCCGGCACTCTTCAGATCACCGGCCAGGTGGACGGCAGCCCGCGCAAGACCGCTGTCAATGCCCGGATGACGGGTGGCGATCTCGTGCTCGATCCCGTCGGGGTGGCAGCGCTTGAACTGGACGGGACGTTTCAGATCACGGGTGCCGTCCTCAGCGGGCAGGCGACCGGCCGGTTTTCCGACATCGACTACCAGGGCCGCCGCTTTCCGCGGCTGGAACTGTCCGCCGACCTGAAACCGGAGCAGCTGGGCGTCGATCTGAGCCTCGCGCATGCGGCCGGTGAACAGCTGACCCTGAAAGGCACCGTCGACCAGTGGCAGCGCGCAGAGCGCCGGGTCAGAATCGAGACCCTGAGGGTGACCGGCGTCGCCGCCCCGCTCGACCGGCTGATGGCGGAAATCAGAAATACCGAGCCGATCCGGCTGCGCACCGACCCGAACGGCGTCGATGTCGACTCTCTCAAGCTTACCGCCGGAAAAGCATCGCTGCAGGCCGGGGGAAGGCTCGCCCTCGATGGCCCGCAGCAATTTCAACTCTCTATCGCGCGCCTTTCCCTTGAAGGCCTCGAAAGCCTTTGGCAGGACCAACCGACCCTGAAGGGAAACCTATCGGCCGAGGTAAAACTGAACGGAACGGCCGCTGCCCCGGTCATCGATGCAACCTTGGCCGCCCGGGACGTCAGCGGATACGACGTATCGCTCGCAAAACTCGACCTCCGGCTGGGGTATCGCGATGACACCGCCAGCCTGACGGCAACCGGTTTAAAGGAAAATTTACAGCTCTTCGAATTGACGGCTCGCAGCGGCCTGGTGTTGCGGTTGCAGCCATTCGAGTTCGTTCCTAAGCCTGGAAGCCTGCAGGCACGCCTGGAGGCCGAGGACTTGAAGCTCTCCGAACTGCCGCTGCCCGCCCAGCGCGAGGTAAAGCTCGACGGCCGCGTGACCGTGAAAATTCAAGCCGCCGGAGACCTTCGGCAACCACAACTGACCGGGTCCCTGATCCTCCGGGACGGTTCCCTGGCGCTGCCGCGGCACGGGCTGACCTATGAGTCCCTGCAGGCGGACCTGCGCCTGCTGCCGGGTAAACTGACCATCGAACACCTGCTGGCCAACGGTGATCAGGAGGGCAACCTGAGCTTGACCGGCCAGGTGCTTTTAGATGGCGTGACGCCCAGGGAAGTCAACCTTCACCTGACGGGAAAGCGCGCGGCTTTTGCCTGGAATCGGGAGTTCACGGCCCGGATCGAGCCGGACATCTCGCTCACCGGTCCGCTGTCGTCCCCGCTCGTCTCGGGCCTGATCAACATCCCGGAAGGCCGGATCAACCTGGACCGGCTGGCGGCCGGCAGACCGGCGGACATCGTGGTCCTTGGAGATCAGTCGGCCGAAGGGCAGCCGATCGTCATTGGCGAAACCCGGGAAAGTCCCCTGTCACCCCTGGCTGCCGATGTGAGGATCGAGATTCCGCGCAATGTGTGGCTGAGAGGCCAGAACCTTAATGCCGAAATTGCCGGGGCAATCCGTTTGAAAAAGGAAAAGGGGGGCCCCTTTCTTCTGACGGGTGCGCTCAATACCGTGCGGGGCACCTACGAGTTCCAGGGACGTCGTTTCAACATCACCCGCGGCGTCGTCGAATTCCAAGGCCTGCCGGAACCGGACCCCGGACTGGACATTCAGGCCGAAGCCCGCATCAGTAGCGTGACGATCATCGTTCGCATTACCGGCAGCGTTCGAGAAATCCAACTGTCACTCGACAGCGACCCGGCGATGGATCAGTCCGACATTGTTTCCTACCTGGTTTTCGGACGACCCACCAACGAGCTGCGCTCACAACAGGCAACCAGCGCCGAGGCGGCCGCCCTGAGTCTGGCCGGCAATCTGGCAGCCAAGGAACTGAACTCGATTTTGGGTGACACTTTCAAGGTGGATATCTTCAGCATCAATCCTGGAGAAGACGGTTTGAACTCGAGCTCGCTGACCGTCGGAAAATATGTCACGCGCAACATTTTCGTCACCTATAATTATGGATTTTCCGCCCAGAGCTTCGGGGAAGTTGGAATAGAATACCAGATCAACCGTAACTTCAGCATTGCTGCCCAAGTGGGAAATGAGCGGACTAGCGGGGTGGACCTGATCTGGAAGCTCGACTTTTAGCCGGACGTCTGTAATGGAAGCGTTGGCAGAGATGATATCGGTTCGCCTTTGGCGGTTCGATTGACCCCTTCGCTCTGCCAGTCAGGGAATTCCGCGATCGAACCCAATTGGTGAGAATTGAAGGTTCTTAAAATTTCCGCTATCCTAAAAATTTTGCGGATTTTAACAATAAATGTTATGTTCACCTGCAGCCTTGATAACTCTGGTATTGAAAATTTTAACCGATCATCTCACACAGGCTGAAGCGATGTTCACCCCATTTCGTTCGTTATTTCGCAAAGAGACCCTGCGCGACGATGCGATCGCCGGCCTTGTCCTGGGTGTCCAGAGCATTCCCGACGGACTCGCCGGAGGCTTGCTCGCCGGTGTCAACCCCGTCTACGGGCTTTACGCCTACATGTTCGGGATGTTCTCGGCGGCGTTCGCCACGAGTTCGGTGTTCATGACCGTCCAGGCCACAGGAGCGATGGCAGCGGTTATCGCCGATGTGCCCCAGGTTCATGCCGGTGCGGACCCGTCCCGTGCATTGTTCACGCTATCGCTCCTGACCGGCATCGTGATGCTCGCCGCCGGATTGCTCAAGCTCGGGTCGGTCCTGCGGTATGTATCGAACTCGGTGATGGTCGGGTTCCTCAGCGCGGTGGGAATCAATATCGTGCTGGGCCAGCTCAATGCCTTTACCGGTTACAACGCTGCCGGGTACAACCGGCTGTCGCGCACGCTCGATCTGCTGTTGCATCCATTTGCAATCCATCCGTCAACCATCACGATTGGAATTGCCACCATCGTTTTGATCCTGCTGCTTGAACGAACGCGGCTTGGAGCACTTGGAATGGTGGTGGCGGTGATCGTTACGTCTGCGGCAGTGCCCTTGCTCGGCGCGGGCGTGGCCCGGCTCAAGGATTTCGCCGAGATTCCGAATGGACTGCCGCTGCCGACGCTGCCCATGCTGCAAGCCATCCCGGAACTGATTCTTCCGGCATTTTCGCTGGCTTTCATCGGGCTCGTGCAGGGAGCCGGAATATCGGCCAACTTTCCGAACCCGGACGGTACCTATCCGGATGCCTCCCGCGACTTCATCGGGCAAGGTGTCGGAAACCTCGTTTCCGGCATTTTCCAGGGCATGCCGGTCGGCGGATCGATGTCGGCGACAGCCCTCATCAAGACCGCGAAATCGAAGTCCCCCATGTGCCAGATTTTCGCCGCGGTTTACATGGCTGTCGTGATCCTCCTGTTCGGTAATTTCGTCGGCTACATCGCCATGCCGGCCCTGGCCGGGTTGCTGATCATTATCGGTGTTCGCACGGTGAAGCCGGAGAGAATTTTTTCCGCATGGAAGACGGGTCGGGTTCAGGCGGTGGTGATGTTCACCACGCTGGTGCTGACAATCCTGATTCCCCTGCAGTATGCAGTGGTGGTCGGGATCGGGATCTCGATGATCCTGTATGTCGTCTACCATTCAAACGACCTCGTGCTCAAGCGGTTCGTATTGGAGGAGGGTAAAGTCCGCCAGTTCGACCCGCCGCAAGAGGTGCCTGCTGGCGAGGTCATCGTGCTCCAGCCCTTCGGAAGCCTCTTTTTCGCATCGGCAACGAAATTTGAAAAAGCACTTCCGACGGTGACCGCACGGTCCCGCAACTCGGTGATTATTTTAAGGCTTCGGGGCCGGACCGATCTCGGTTCAACCTTGACCGACATCCTCGCCCGGTTCGCCAGGTCGCTGCAGGCCGTCAACAGCAGGTTGGTGATCGTCACGGACAGCCAGCGTGTCCTGGATCAGCTGGCCGTCACCGGTGTCACCGACCTTATCGGCCAGGACAACATCTACATTTCCAACGAATGGATCGGAAAGATGGCCCGCCAGGCGTACGACGATGCCTGTCAATGGGTTCTCACGCATCGCGGCGATGACGCGGGCTGTGGCACCTGACAATCGCGAAACCGGCACATGTGCTACCCGGGTTTTCAAGCCAGGTTTGCTCCGGCCGGATCTGCCGTTTTACCTTCCGGCGCCGCCTGACAGGCGCGGGTCGTTCGTTCTGGCAGTGGCGCCCGCCGAGGCTGGCGAGCTTGCAGA
>JAQAZR010000368.1:0-4537 GCA_032127235.1 Deltaproteobacteria bacterium | reverse complement strand
AAAGTCCCGGTTATCGACAGATACAGTGACAATCCTGTCTGATTGAAGCGACGGCCTAATTTATAGCGGTACAAACATCATGAAAGATTTTATAGGACGGGAAAAGGGAGCGCATAATTGGCTGGGGAAAATGAACGCCACAAGCTCAAATGCGGCAACTGCAGGCACCGAAGTTGCCGGTTTAGAGGGTATCGAAAACTATTTTCTTAAATCCATAAAGGAAGGTGGGAACCGCTACCCCTCTGTGCTTGATGATGCGGTCGGCGGGGCGAGAAGTGTTCGCCATTTGGCTCCGCATTATTTCTTGACCAGACGATCGAAGATTTCGACGGCAATCCCCGGGCAGGTGTTGAACATGATCCCGGTCAACCGGGTCAGTTCCACAGATGCCTTGATCGCCTCTTCATTTCCGGGCAGATTAACGCAGAACAGCAGGTCGTATTCTCCCATCAGAATGTGCATGGCATTGACTTCGCCGCCCAGATTTTTAATGACGTCGACCGCCTGCTTGGTTCTACTGGCACTGATTTCCTTGATCGACTCGGAAGTGTATTTTCCAAACATGAAAAAAACAGCCATCTGCCGACCTCCTTTCAACAAGGGGTTGGAATTGAAATGAAACGCAAGTTGGGGGGGACAGGTTTAAAACCCATCTTCATCGCTTGTTCTAAAATATATACCGGAATCTCGAGATGGCAATAGTCGATGACGACGCATTTGCCCGCATCGGGGTCAAAAGAACCGCCGCTTTCAATTCTTTAGCGGCGCGGGCTTTTTTCCCGCCGTATTAGCGACAAAACCCTGCGGGACTTTCTCAGGCGGCTTTTGCGAGATGGCTGGACAGGTTGTTCCAAACACCGACAACCGCCGGTCTGGCGTCAGAATGCCCGTCATATTCGAAGATGGTTCGCCCTTGCACCATGGCCCGCGTAAACGCCGGATCGAAGGGCACGCGCCCGAGAAAAGCCATTCCGCGCCGGCCGGCAAACTCTTCGATGAGGCGGCTTTTTTCGGTGTTGATGTCGAACTTGTTGACGCACACCATGGCGGGCACATTGAAGTGAGCGGCCAGCTGCGCGACCCGCTCCATGTCGTGGACGCCCGATACGGAAGGTTCGGCCACGATCAGAACACCGCTGGCGCCGCCCATGGATGCGATCACCGGACATCCCACCCCCGGCGGACCATCGGTGAGAATAAGGTTCACCCCCCGGGCCTCGGCCAACTTCCTGGCCTCCTGCCGCACCAGGGCCACCAGTTTACCGGAATTCTCCTCGGCAATGCCGAGCCGTGCATGAACCATCGGGCCGAAGCGGGTCTCGGAGACAAACCATTCGCCGCAGCTGTTTTCCGGAAAATCGATGGCCTTCTCCGGGCAAAAATGGACGCAGACACCGCAGCCTTCGCAGGCAACGGCATCGACCGCGAAGTCCTCGCCGATGGCGTCCCAACGACACAGCTCACGACACAGTCCGCATTCGGTGCAGCGCTTTTTTTCGATGACGGCAGTGTGGCCGGATGTAAACGGTTCGCGTTTCCGGATGTCGGGCGCCAGGATGAGATGGAGGTCGGCCGCATCCACATCGGCATCACAGAGCACCTTGTTTTCAGCCAGTGACGCGAAGGCGGCGACCAGGCTGGTTTTTCCGGTACCGCCTTTGCCGCTGATGATAATCAGCTCGTGCATGGCGTTGCTTCCTTCTGCTCTTCAATCAATTTCTTTATGGAAAAGTAAAGCTGTCGAAAGGCATCCTTCCATTCGGGCTGTGTTTCCACGATCAATTCCCCGTCGGAATAGGCTTCAGCCACCCGGCGGTCGAACGGGATCTCCATCAGAATGGGGATATTCTCTTCTTCGGCATACGCGTATACCTGGCGGTCGCCCAAGTCCGCGCGGTTGATCACCAAACCGTGCGGTATGCCCAACAGTTTAACGGCCCCGACCGCCAGTTTCAGGTCGTGCAGGCCGAAAGGTGTCGGCTCTGTCACCAGCAACACGAAATCGGTCCCCTTCATCGACGCAATCACCGGGCATGAGGTTCCCGGTGGTGCGTCGATGATCGTGAACCGGTCCGGCAGGGCCAGGGCGCGAACCATTTTGATCAACGGCGGCGCCATGGCCTCGCCGATCCGCAAACGGCCGTGGCCGAAGGCGACACCCTTGCGGTGCCCGGTCTCGATGACACCCAGTTCACGACCGATTTCTTTGACAGCGGCCGCCGGGCACACGGCCATGCAGCCGCCGCAGCCGTGGCACATCTCCGGGAACGTCAGCACCGTGTCACCCAGCACAACGATCGCCTTGAATTGGCAAATTTTTTCACATTCGCCGCACAGCGTGCATTTCTCCAGGTCGATCTCCGGGACAGGTGTGGTGGCGGTTGTGGTGTCCGAGATTTCCGGTTTTAGAAAGAGGTGGGCGTTCGGCTCTTCCACGTCACAATCCAGCACTTGTACGTCGGATTCGATGGCCACCGCTAAATTGGTGGCCACGGTGGTCTTTCCGGTCCCGCCCTTTCCGCTCGCAACGGTGATGATCATGTTCCTTAACCTGCAGTGTCTGTGGCGCACTTTTTCAGTGATCGCAGACGTTCGAGCCGGTTTCCAGCGAATTTTTCAAATACTGTTCCACGAGGTCTTCAGGGGCCAGGCACGGCGCACCGGTGATGACCCGGATGTTGTTCTGCGAAAACAACTCGACTGCGCGTTGTCCCATTCCACCGGCAATGATGACATCCGTGCCCAGGTCGTGCAACCAGCGGGGCAGCACACCCGGTTCGTGGGGCGGCGGTGTGAGAACTTCCTTCTTGGTGATGCGGTTTTCCTCAACGTGCAGCAACACAAATTCCTGGCTGTGTCCGAAATGAGCGGTCAGTTTACCTTCAGCGGTGGGAATCGCAAATTTCATGTCATACTCCTTTCAACGGATTACTATTTACGGGTTTGATTCTATTTTCGCACTTAACCGGCAATTATACCCAGTGACCCTCCACATTCGGTTCACTGGATTCACTCAGAACGCCCTTCTTGAATTGGTCGACGATGTCGCGCACACGCCCCGCCACACCCACGTAGACTTTTATCCCGGCCGCTTCGAGCACCTTGAAGGCTTTGGGCCCGCAATTTCCGGTGATGAGCGCATCGGCCTTGTGCTGCAGGACTGTTTTGGCAGCCTGAATGCCGGCCCCCTGCGGCAGATTGAGATTTTGTTTGTTTTCGACGGTTTCAAATGCGAGCGTGTCCGGATCGACGATCACGAAATAGGCGGCCCGGCCAAAACGGGCGTCGAGGGTCGCCTCCAGGTTCTTTCCGGTCGATGAGACGGCAATTTTCATTCTTCTATTCCTCTTTGTTTGGATGTTTGGAAGGACCGCGGATTTATCCCGCACTGAGTGGTCACTACCGTTTTTTCTGTTATGAGAATATGCTCATAATAGAAACGGTCGGATCAGTTGTCAAGACAAATAATTCATGCGGACAGAATTATCCGGCCGCATGAATTATTTATTCAACTCGGTGAGGAAATGGTCGACTGCGTCGTCTCGGGTGGGGTTTGGTTGAAAAAGGATCGAGTAGTGATTGGTGCCGTTTACAGGAACGCAGCGGGCATCCGGAATCTCTTTGAGCATGCGCTGCACGGCGCTTTCGGGAAGCACCCGGTCGTCCGGCGACAAAGTCCCCTCAGTGGCGTGCAGGATCAGAACCGGGCATCTGATCCTGGGGTAGAAATCCGCCGCATCGATCTCCTTGAGTTTTACGACCTCTTCCCGAATGTGTTCCGGCCGCACGCGCGACCGCACGCCGTCGGGAACCTCTTCGATTTCATACCGAAAATAGCATTCCAGGGCCTCTGACCAAGGGTTCAGAAAAGGGGCCTGCTTCAAGCGCGCTGTATACGCGTCGAAGGACGGGAAGACGAGCCCGAGTCTGTCCAGGGCAGGCTTGATCCCCGTCAGCACCTTCTCGAGTTGCTCCTTCGTTAGACAGCCGGCACCGTCAACCAGCACGAGGCCCGCCGACAGCTCCGGCCGGAGGGCGGCAAAGACCAGCGCGATCAGTGCCCCCAGCGAGTGTCCCATGAGAATCGGGCGCTCGATGCCCAAGTTCTCGATGACGGCCCCGATGTCCCGACAGTGTTGCTCGACATAATATCCCTCCGTTGGTTTCTCCGAGAGCCCCCTGCCCCGCAGATCCAATGCGATCAATTTGTGGCGCGGTGCAAGGGACGCGGCCATGGTATCCCAACAGCGGCAATTGGCGGTGAGGCCGTGCACGCAAAGAATCGCCCTCCCCTCTCCCTTCCACAGAGCCAGCTGAATGTCGATTCCGTCGCCTCTGGTCCTGATCATCTCGGGGCTGTCCATTGTCCCTTTCCTCCTCGGCTGGGGCGAAAAAATTTGCTTTGACTTGCGAAGCATTATGATTTAATTCTTAATGTATAAATATTTGTGGTAAACTCGTATCATGTTCAGGCAATCGATCCAAGTGGATTCATCCGACACCTGTTCATCCTCTAACTCATCATCTCGACCGACTC
>JAQAZR010000367.1:0-2562 GCA_032127235.1 Deltaproteobacteria bacterium | reverse complement strand
CCGCTTGTTTTAGGTGGCGTCACCATCCCATTCGAGAAAGGGCTGGAGGGGCATTCCGATGCAGACGTGCTGGTGCACGCAGCCTGCGATGCGCTGCTGGGAGCGGCCGGCGAAGGCGATATCGGCCGACACTTTCCCGATACAGATCCCCGTTATCACGGTATTTACAGCATCCGCCTTTTGGAATCGACGCAAACCGTCCTTCGGGCGAAAGGTTTTTCAGTGGTCAACCTCGATGCGGTCGTATTCGCCGAGGCGCCGAAACTGCAACCGTATCGTGACGAAATGCAGGACATCATGGCCCGCGCCATGGGTATCGACCCCCAACGCGTCAACGTCAAGGCCACCACGACCGAAGGGCTGGGCCATATCGGCCGCGGCGACGGCATCGCCGCCATGTGCATCGCTCTCCTGGCTGAAACGAAGGATTCTTAATGAGTTCAGATTCAGCTTCTAGATTGGGCCATTAAAGCGGCATCCGCATCGGGTCCGGTCTAAGACCCCCCGTAAGCGGCTCAGACAGTCAGCCACTGTGCACAACCGCTCATCCGGGCTCCGGACGCATAATTTTCAAGCATCTTGATGGCTTCAAGGGACATGATTTAATATAAAATTTAATATTTTATGAAATAAAATATAATGTCTTTATTTAAGTTAGTGGCGCCCTTCGAACCCAATGGTGATCAGCCGCAGGCCATCGCGACCCTTTGCGACAATATTCGGAACGGCAAACCGCGTCATGTGCTGCTGGGGGTTACCGGATCGGGCAAGACCTTCACCATGGCGCACGTGATTGCCGAACTCGATCGGCCGACGCTGGTCCTGGCACCCAATAAAACCTTGGCGGCCCAGCTCTACAACGAGTTCAAATCGCTTTTCCCGGAAAACGCGGTCGAGTATTTTGTCAGTTACTACGATTACTATCAACCGGAAGCCTACATCCCCGCCAGCGACACTTACATCGCCAAGGATTCATCCATCAACGAGATGATCGACAAGTTGCGGCATTCGGCCACCCGTTCGGTCCTGTCGCGACGTGATGTGATCGTCGTGGCCAGTGTATCCTGCATATACGGCCTGGGAGCGCCTGAAGACTATCTGGGCATGCGTATCGAACTGGAAAAGGAGTTGGAGATCGGCCGTGACGGCCTTCTGCGGGACCTTGTGTCCCTGCAGTATGAGCGTAACGATCACGATTTTCATCGCGGCGTCTTTCGCGTCCGGGGCGACCGGGTCGAGCTGTTTCCTGCATATGAAGAGGATCGGGCCCTGCGCATTGATTTTTTCGGCGACCGGATCGAGGAAATCACCGAAATCGATGCGTTGCGCGGTCTGGTCATAAAACGATTGGAGCGGGCGACCGTCTTTCCGGCCAGCCACTACGTCACCTCCAAAGTCACCCGCAAGCGCGCCATCGAGACCATCATCGCCGAACTCAAGGAGCGGATCGCATTCTTTCGTCTGGAAAACAGGTTCATCGAGACCCAGAGGATAGAGGAACGGACCAACTTTGACCTCGAGATGATCCAGGAACTCGGGTACTGCAACGGAATCGAAAACTACTCACGCCATCTGACCGGACGAGCGGCCGGCGACCCGCCGCCGACGCTGCTCGACTATTTCCCGGAAGACTATCTGATGTTCATCGACGAGAGCCACATCGCCGTGCCCCAGCTACGGGCCATGTACCGCGGCGACCGGTCGCGCAAGCAAACGCTGGTCGAATATGGCTTCCGGCTGCCGTCGGCGCTCGACAACCGGCCTCTGAGATTCGACGAGTGCCAGGAACGCTTCAACCAGGTGATCTTTGTCTCGGCAACCCCAGCCGACTACGAGCGCGCGGAGGCCCAGGACACGCTGGTTGAGCAGATTGTGCGTCCAACGGGCTTGATCGATCCACCGATCGAAATACGCAGCGCCGTCAATCAGGTGGACGACCTGCTGGAAGAAATCCGCCGCTGCCGCAAGCTCGGTTTCCGGACCCTGGTGACCACTCTGACCAAGCGCATGTCCGAAGATCTCACCGAGTATTACAGCGACCTGGGCTTGCCGGTGCGTTATCTCCATTCCGACATCACGACCCTCGAACGCATGGACATCATCCGGGACCTGAGACTGGGAGTTTTCGATGTACTGATCGGCATCAACCTGCTGCGTGAAGGCCTCGATATTCCCGAAGTGGCGCTGGTGGCCATTCTCGATGCCGACAAGGAGGGATTTCTCCGCTCCGCGCGCTCCCTGATTCAGACCTTCGGCCGTGCGGCCCGTAACGTGAACGGCCGGGTCATCCTGTATGCGGACCGGGTCACGCCCTCGATGCAGGCCGCCATCGGCGAGACAAAGCGGCGGCGGCGTATCCAGCAGGCATACAACCGCAAACATGGCATCACGCCGGCTTCGATCGTCAAGGAAATCTCGGCGGCCTTCACCTACCAAACCGATACCGCCGAAAACCGGCCGGCACCCGGTCAGGTCGCCGAAACGGTGGACGCTTATGATTCGTTGGACGACATCGACAAAGCCGTCCGGGAACTGGAACATGAAATGAGGACAGCCGCCAAG
>JAQAZR010000366.1:0-4831 GCA_032127235.1 Deltaproteobacteria bacterium | reverse complement strand
TGCAGAAAAAAACAAAGGAAATTGCCGAGGGAAATTATGTGCAGTTCCCCGCGATGAAGGGTCCGCCTGAAATCAAGGCCCTGGCCGACGATTTCAATGCCATGAGCGTAAGGCTCAAACAGCTCGATGAAATGAAAATCGATTTTATCAACCACTTGTCGCACGAACTTCGAACCCCGCTGACCGCTATACGGGAAGCCTCTGAAATGCTGATCGAGGGCACCTACGCCAACGCACCGGAAAAAAAGCAGCAACTGCTGGTCATCACCCGGGAAGAATGTGAGCGACTGATCCGATCCGTCAACCGGATTCTCGATTTTTCCCGCATGGAAGCTCACATGATGGAATACCGCTATCAGAAAGCCAACTTGACGCCATTGCTGCAACAATCGGTACTGAAGCTGGCACCGATTGCGCAGAGCAAGCGAATTCAGCTTGAACTGAAGCCCCTGCCCGAATTACCGCTGATTATGATGGACGATGAGCGCATCAGTCAGGTGATGGATAATCTGATCGGCAACGCGCTGAAATTTACACCGGAAAACGGCCACGTGCAAATCATGGCGGCTCCCTACAACCAGTCAAAAAAGTTTGTTTGTGTGGCTGTTTCCGATACCGGCATCGGTATTGCCGCCGACTCGCTGAAAATCATCTTCGAAAAATTTTCCAGGGTCGAAACCAACGGACACAAAACCGCCGGTTCCGGCCTGGGGCTGACCATCGCCAAACACATCATCTCAGATCACGGGGGTGAAATATGGGCCAAAAGTGCGCCGGGAAGCGGCAGTACCTTCTATTTCGCATTGCCGGCTGCCTGATGTTAACCTGCCTGTTGGCCGGTTGCCTGTATCCGCCGGAGCGCTGGAAAACGGAGGAGCACCTCGCGACGGCCAACTATTATCTGGGCAGAGGCAATTTCAGCGCCTCGCTGAGAGAGAGCCGGGCCGTACTGAACCTTTATCCCCAGCTTTTGGGAGACCAGGCCCTCTTTCAGATCGGCCTCATATACAGTCATCCCGAAAATCCAGAACATGATTTCACGAAAGCCCGTGAGGCTTTCGGGGCAATCGTGAACCGGTATCCTGAAAGCCCGCTCAAGCCTCAGGCTGAAATGTGGATTATGGTCTTGCGGAACCTGCAGGACATGGAGAGTGTGTTGAGCGCTAAAAATCAGGAGTTGGCCCGTTCCAAGGACCAACTCAGAGATCAACTGGAAAAAGTGAAAAAGCTTGAGGCGCAGAAACAGAAAATCAGCGAGACCAAAGAGGTTCATTACGAAAAAGCCATCGAAGCCAAGGATCAACAGATCAAAAAGGCCATCGAAGACAAGGATCGACAGATCAAAGAGCTGGAGGAAAACATCGACCAACTAAAAGAGGTGGATATCAAAATCGAGGAAAAAAAACGCAAAGTCACTCCCTGAATCAAAACATGCAGTCAAAGAGGAAGTCATGAACAATATCCTGGTGGTCGATGATGACCGCAATATTCTGAACGTGATCCAGATGCGACTCGAGGCCGAAAGCTACCGCGTTTTCAAGGCGCTCAATTCGAATCAGGCCCTCACTTTTCTTGGGGACAACGACATCGACCTCGCGTTGGTCGATTTGAGACTAATAGACGAAGACGGCATCACGCTGATGGAAGATATCCATCGCGCCCACCCGGATCTGCCCATCATTATTCTGACCGCTCACGGCAGTATCAACAGTGCCGTGGAGGCCATGAAGCGTGGTGCGGCCAACTACCTGACCAAGCCGTTCAACTATCAGGAACTTCTGCTTCAGATCCAGAATTGCCTGGAGAAAAGCGAGTTGTCCAAAGAGGTCAACACGCTGCGAAATATATGTGCTGTTCAGTTCGGATACAAAAACATCATCGGCAGAAGCGAGGGGATGAAACGGGTCTTGGAGCAGGTAGCCCAGGCCGCCGAGACCGATTCGAACGTTCACATCGAAGGAGAGAGCGGAACCGGGAAAGAGTTGATCGCCAAGTCACTTCATCTTACCGGTCCCAGAAAAAAAGGTCCTTTCGTTGCCATCAATTGCGCAGCAATTCCGGAAACCCTTTTAGAGAGCGAGTTGTTCGGTTACAAAAAAGGGGCCTTCAGTGGAGCCGTGAGCGACAAGAAGGGTCTCTTCGTCCAAGCCCACAGCGGCAGTTTCTTTCTGGATGAAATCTCTGAAATGCCGCTGAGCATGCAAAGCAAGCTGCTGCGTGTGCTGGAAGAACGCGAATTCTTTCCGGTCGGCGGTCAACAGACCATCAAGGTCGACACGCGGATCATCACGGCTTCCAACAAGAACCTCGAGCAGGAAGTCGAAAACAAAAATTTCCGTGAGGACCTGTATTACCGTATTCACGTGATTCGGATCCAGCTGCCGCCCCTGCGGGATAGAAGAGACGACATTCCGCTTCTCGCAAAACATTTTCTCAAGAAATACACTACCGAGATGAAAAAGGAGATCACCGGTTTTTCATCCGCCGCACTGCAGAAACTTCTGCGTCACCACTGGCCGGGCAACGTCCGTGAACTCGAGAACACGATCGAAAGTGCCGTCGCCATGGGGGCCGGCAACGAGATCGGCGCTGATTTGATCCTTCCAAAATGCGAAGCCGACAATGAATGCATCAAACCGCTCAAAGAGGCCAAGGACGACTTCATGAAAAACTACCTGCTGCAACTGGTCGAATTCACGCAGGGCAACGTCAGCCAGGCCGCCAAACTCGCCGGTAAATACCGTGCCGATCTTTATGAACTGATGAAAAGATACAAACTGGATCCGTCCAATTTCAGGGAATAATCTGATTTCCCCCATCGATATCCATCTTTCCGAATCCGGTTTTTCGCCACCGCGTTTTTATGACCTGTCCACCCCTGTAGGAAAACCCATACAGCACTAAGAGACTTAATTCATACCGGTTACCTCCCGGCGGATTCATCAGCCGTTCGATGGCGTATGGAAATTCCTTCGCATTGAGGCCTTCGAGAGGTCATAATTTATTAAAATTAATAAATAACAATTACTTATATATATATCGAAGTCTGGCACATCTCTTGCCAAAGCCACGACGTCCATCCAGTTATACCCAAGAGATGAAAGGAATGAACGGACTCGATATGACCAAATTACTAAAATATCAACTCGCTAAAAAAGGGTCAAAATTCAACTTGCCACCTCTTCTTGTTCTGTTTTTTTTGAGCATGTCGGTTCTGATTCCGGCTTGTCCGGCTGACGGTTTCGAGGGGCAGGTTAAACTGGCCTGGGATCCTGTAGAGAGTGCGGCCGGGTATGTGGCCTATTGGGGTACCTCCAGCCGAGATTATTCTGAAAACACCGACGTCGGGCAAGCGACGACATTCGAGATACCCGTCCTGCAGGAAGGACAAGTCTATTATTTTGCGGTCACAGCTTACAATGCGGACCACAATGAAAGCGTTTATTCGGAAGAACTGATGCACCTCGTTGCACTCCGCGATACGGACGGCGACGGAGTGCCGGACACCGAGGAAATAAACATCTATTACACGAACCCGGGCAAACGCGATAGCGACGGCGATGCCATGAATGATGATTGGGAAATCGATTACGGAACCGACCCCCTCGTAGACGATGCCGATGGGGACCTGAGTCGAGACGGCATCAGCAATCTGGATGAGTTTTTTCGTCAAACCCAACCCGACAACCAGTGCCCAGGTAGGCCGGTATTGACGGAGCCGGGCGACGGATCAGCAAACGTCGCTTTGGTGTCCGTACTCCGGTCTGACCTCTTTACGGACCCGGACGTAGGTGATTTTCACAATGAAACCCGTTGGCAGGTCAGCAGCAACACGGAATTTTCAGACCTGGTGCTGGATTTGCAATCGGCCACCTTCCTGACCCAATTGCCGTTGCTCGATTATATGCTGGACCCGGACCGTACCTATTGGTGGCGCGTCCGGTATTTCGACGACCATGCCGCCCCTTCCGCATGGTCCACCCCGAGCTCTTTCACGACGGTCCTCAGTGCGGACGACGATCTGGACGGTGACGGCGTCCCGGACGCTCAGGAAGTCGATTTCGAGGTGGATCTCGACGAAAACGGTGTACCCGACCAAAGCCAGGACGAGATCAAAAGCGCTCACACCTCAGCAGGTGATGCGTTGGTGAGCTTAAAGAGCCCACCGGTCGAAGGTTTTATAGAAACGTTCAAAACCTCGGTGCCGGATCCAAACGATCCGTCTTTCGCCATAGGGCTTCAGTTTCCGATGGGGCTGGTCAATTTCAAGCTGGCCGTTCCAAACCCGGGTGATACGGCGACGGTCGTCATCTACTTCTCGGAAGCGCTGCCGGAGGGATTGGCGTGGTACAAATACACCCCGGCCAAGGGTTGGCACTCCTATGCCGAGCACGCCAAAATTGCCGTCAACGGCAAATCCGTAACATTGGAATTGCGGGACGGTGGTTTCGGTGATGCCGACGGAGCGGTGAACGGTATGATCGTCGATCCATCCGGCGTCGGTTATGTGACGGTCGCCGACACGACACCGCCGGCTGTTGTCGGCAGCAGCGGTGGGGGCGGTGGAGGTGGCGGTGGGGGGTGCTTTATCGGCAGTGCCGGTTCCATGAAAACGGTTGATATGTGGTATTATTTGCGCGGTGCGGCCGACAGTTGCGTTAACGCTGTCAAAGAAACAGTTATGCTGCTGCTCGATCGCCTGACGTCGGGACAAACCTCACTCAGATGAGGCAACGCCTTCTGATTTGCCGTTTAGGTTCAATCGTCAGCCTGTCCTCAGGATGATTCCAAGGGGCAGGGATTCGCCGAACATGGCCGTCTGATCATTGCG
>JAQAZR010000365.1:0-4094 GCA_032127235.1 Deltaproteobacteria bacterium | reverse complement strand
GGGGCCCACGACGAGGACTGACCAGGTTTCATCGGTCAAACCTCACGCATGATTGCGCAGCTTGAGTTCGATCGGGTGCGGATTCAGATATACCTGTTGCTGCAGATACGGCTGCTGATATTTGCGCACGTAGTGATTGATCAGAGTGATCGGCACGATCAGCGGAACGACCTCGCGCCGGTACTGATCGATGATGTCGAGCAGTTCCTGTTTTTCGTCGCTCGACAACTCTTTCTTGAAGTACCCCAGCAGGTGGTAGAGGACATTGCCGTTTTTTTTGATCGTCATCTTCAGCCGCAAAGCATCGATAAACTGCTGTTCGTAGCGCTCGTAGAGATCCCCGATCGCCAGAGACTTTCCGCCGGCCACGAGCTTCCCCATGACGCGGTAGTGCTGCGGGCTGTGCGAGAGTATCAGCAGTTTGTGCCGGGTGTGAAAGTCGACCAGGTTCGCCATATTTTTCTTCTGTGCCAGAGCCTCGCGCCAGCGCTTGAGAGCAAATATCAGTTCAATGAAGGTTTCCCTGAGCACCGGATCGTTCAAACGGCCCTCTTCTTCTACGGGTATGCGGGGAAACCGTTCCGTAAAAGCCCGGGCAAACAGCCCGACCCCCTGTTTCACCGGCATGCCCTCATCGGAGTAAACCTTGACCCTGAACAGACCGCTGTTGGGCGAATCTTTTTTGAAAATAAATCCACAAAGATTCTCATTTTCCAGCTCCGCAACACGCTTTGCGGCCCACCGGCACACCCGATCGGTGTGGTCGACCTTGTTTTTCGAAGTGACCAATCGCGGATTCGCCGGGTCGCCGACGAGCCGAAACGTTTCCCTGGGTACGGGAAACCCGGCTTCCACCTCCGGGCACACCGGAACGAAATCGACATATTGGGAAAGGATGTCGGTGATGAAACGGTCCCTTGCGTGTCCACCGTTCCAGCGTACATTTTCACCCAGCAGACAGGCGCTGACCCCTAATTTAATTCGGTTCTCCATTCCTGATTCTCCTTATCCGCATCACGTTATTTCTATTGTTGGACGGGCCCACTGAAGCCACCTTCGGAACACGTTGAGCAGCCGAAATCCGCCCCGCTTCAATTGGGCAAATGCCGAATCGCCGGCACCCTGTCCGTCTTCGGCAATCAACGCAGATCAGGCATCGGCTGTATCCAAACTTCGCTCCAGTTCTTGCAATTCGGAGCCGGTTATCGTCTCTTTTTCCAGGAGTATCACAGCTCCTTTTTCGAGCAGGGGCCGCTTGCCGCGCAGGATGTCGAGAGCAACCGCGTACTGCTCTTGCATGATTTCCTTGATTTCTGCATCGATCATTTCGGCCGTGGCCTCACTGTATTCCGCCGGTGATTCAAACCCCGATACATTGAGAAATCGGCTCTGTTTTTCAGGCGCCAAATAAACCTGTCCGGCTTTCGCACTCATGCCGTACTGAGTTACCATACTGCGGGCGATGTCCGTGGCCCGCGACAAGTCGTTGTGCGCACCTGTAGAAATGTCTGAAAAGATGATCTCTTCCGCCGCCCGCCCACCGAGCAAGGTGGCGATGCGGTTCAACAATTCGGTCTTTTTCATTAGAAACCGGTCTTCGGTGGGAACCTGCATGGTGTATCCCAAGGCAGCAATACCACGGGGGATGATCGTGATCTTTTGCACCGGATCGGTTCCCGGCAGCCCGAACGCCACGATGGCGTGCCCCAGTTCATGGTAAGCCACGATCTCACGTTCGCTCTTATTGATCAGGCGGTTCTTCTTTTCGAGACCGGCAACGAGGCGCTCGACCGCCTCCTCGAACTCCGCCATGCCCACCGCATCTCTATCGCGGCGCACAGCCAGAAGCGCCGCCTCGTTGACCAGGTTCGCCAGGTCGGCGCCGACCATCCCGGCCGTCATTGCGGCGATTTTTATCGGGTCCACATCCGGGCCCGTCTTTATTTTCTTAATGTGTACTTTCAAGATCGCCTCACGTCCGATCTTGTCCGGGCGATCCACCAGCACCTGGCGGTCGAATCGTCCCGGCCTCAGCAGGGCCGGGTCCAAAATTTCGGGCCGATTGGTGGCCGCCATCAGAATCACGCCCACCTGCGCATCGAAACCGTCCATTTCCACCAGCAGTTGGTTCAGGGTCTGCTCACGCTCGTCGTGTCCACCGGTCATTCCAACCCCCCTGGCCTTGCCGAGGGCGTCGAGTTCGTCGATAAAGATGATGCAAGGGGCTTTTTGCTTGGCCTGAACAAACAGGTCGCGCACGCGAGCGGCTCCCAGACCGACGAACATCTCCACGAACTCAGAACCGCTGAGGCTGAAAAACGGGACACCGCTCT
Organism: Deltaproteobacteria bacterium; assembly: GCA_032127235.1. Classification (GTDB taxonomy): domain Bacteria; phylum Desulfobacterota; class Desulfobacteria; order Desulfobacterales; family SG8-13; genus JARFQH01. Next base: position 1,761 of record JAQAZR010000365.1, on the reverse strand, counting down.
CGCCGGCCACCGCTTTAGCCAGCATGGTCTTGCCGGTGCCGGGTGGCCCCACCAGCAGGATGCCGCGCGGCATTTGGCCGCCCAGCCGGGTAAATTTTTCAGGCTGCTTTAGAAACTCGATGACCTCCACCAGTTCCTGTTTGGATTCATCGACACCGGCCACATCGGCAAAGCGTACGTCGATTTCTTCTTGCACATAGATCTTGGCCTTGTTCTTGCCCAAACTCATGAATCCCTGCTGCTGGCCGGCCATGCGGCGCATCATGAAGTACCAGATGCCGACGAATATAAAGATCGGAACCACCCACGAAAAGATGTCCCGCAGAAAGGTTGATTCGATCTCTCCCTTAAACGTCACGTTGTACCCTTCGAGAATATTTGACAAATCCGCGTCAACCCGCACAGTCCGAAAAAGTGCACCGGCTGCCATGCCACCGCCTTCATTCTTCATTTTGCCCTGGATTTGATTTGAGGTGATCGCCACTTCGGCAACCTTGCCTTGTTTGAGCAGTTCCAAAAACTCGCTGTACGGTATCGTCCGGACGGAAAGAGTCGAAGCGAGCAGGTTGTGAAGGATCAGAACGGCCCAGATCCCCAGTAGCACGTACCAGATCGAAAACTTGTGATGCTTCTCCATTTATCCTCCCGCGGTTTCTCCCATTGCCAACATTGCCGCGATTTCAATTGATTATTATTCTGAACAACATAATTTCGTTCGATAAAAAAACAAGCGCTTTGATACGAACGAATCGTCGCCGATCGGCTGAGAATTTATAAAAAATTTGCAAAATCAGTCAGAAAGTGCTTTTATTTAGACATGAGAGTGAATCGGCCGCGCAGCGAAACCGGATTTCCGAATGGAGCCGGTAATGCCGTGGGCATCGTCGTTCTGCCCTTATCGGAAATGACATTCAGCGGTCAACGATTGGATCTTCGCCACTCATGTCGAAACCATTGCCGAGCCATATGAAAATTAAAATCTCTTCACGAATAGTTGTATGGTCAGTGGGAGCCGCCCTGGCGTTCATGTTGATTGGCGGCCTTAAACTTTTCGGTCTGCACGATAATTCTCACACACCGCTACCGACACGCTTTTCGGGAGAGGTGCGCTTGATGTCGCTCACTGGTTTTTCGACCCGACCGTTTGTGATTCGTAAAAAAATATATACCGAGCCCCAGATCCTGCCGGCGCAGCCGGCCACCGCCTTTTCTTTCGTCATCACCAAGAAAATTGTGCCTCCTCCGTCCGGCGCATTGGATGAAACCGCTTTATCCACGTCCCAAACGCCTGCGCCGATGGCAAGCGGTACGGTCCCCGACAAAACAGATTCCCAGAACAACTCAGCGGCCGATAGACTGCCGCTGCCCTCCGCGTCCTTATCGTTTACCGGCCCATGGCAGGAATCGGACCTCGTCAGCAGGCCTATGGATGAAGCCGGCGCCTCCCCATCAGTTGTCTCCGCTTCGTCCCCAACTATCGATGCGGCTTCACCGTCTGCCGATCCATCTCGGGAAGCGGCTTTCGTGAGTGCGGTGCTGGATCGCGTTGCCGTCTCTCCGGAAATCGTGCCCGCGTCGAATCGGACGGCTGACACAGGTTCGCTCTTTGCCGATCAACCTCAGGAAAAGGAAGCGCCAAGGCCGGTATCGGCCTCGGAATCGGCCGCCATTTACAAACGGTCCCCTTCCCTTCCGTATTCGCTTCAGCTCTCCAGTTGCCGGTCCCTCAAAAACGCCCAAAATGCCGCAGCCGATTTTCGA
>JAQAZR010000364.1:0-6199 GCA_032127235.1 Deltaproteobacteria bacterium | reverse complement strand
AGGTACATCACCGCCACACGGTCGCTGATGTGCTCGACCACGTGCAGATCGTGTGAAATAAAAAGGTATGTCAGGCCGAACTCCTGCTGCAGATCCTTGAGCAGATTGAGCACCTGGGCCTGGATCGAAACGTCCAGGGCCGAGACCGCCTCATCACAGACGATCAGCTCGGGATTCAACGCCAGGGCCCTGGCCACACCGATTCGCTGCCGTTGACCGCCTGAAAACATATGCGGGTAGCGTCGCATCTGCTCCGGCCGCAACCCGACGACGTCCAGCAGGTAGAGCACCCGCTCCTCCCTTTGTTTTCTATTTTTCATACCGTGAACCAACAAGGGTTCACCGATGATCTGGGCGATCGTCTTGCGCGGGTTCATGTAGGAAAAAGGGTCCTGAAAGATGATCTGCATCTGTTTGCGCAGGGCGCGCATTTCTTTCGCATCGCAGGACAGTAAGTTTCGACCCTTGAAGATCACTTCTCCGGCTGTCGGTTCCTCCAGTCGCAGGATGACGCGACCAAAAGTGGTTTTACCGCAGCCGGATTCACCGACCAGCCCCATGGTTTCACCGGAACGGATGGTCAGGCTCACGTCATCGACGGCCTTCACCGCCGCCACCTCTTTCAGAAACACCCCGCCAAGGATGGGATAGTATTTTACGAGATTTCTGGCTTCTACCAGGTAGTCGTTCTGGCTGTTTTCAGGCATATTTCAAACACCGTGCGGTGTGGTTGTCACCGACGCCGTACATGTCGGGTTCGATGCGACGGCAATCGTCGAAGACATCCGGGCAACGGTCGCTGAACAGACAGCCGCCGGGCAGGTTGAACAGCGAGGGAACGACCCCCTTTATGGTGCTCAGGCGACCGTCTTTGGTTTTACGGCCAAGAACCGGTATCGATTGCATCAAGCCCACGGTGTAGGGATGTTTGGGATCGGCGAAAAGCGTTTCCACATCAGCGTACTCCATCATTTTGCCGGCATACATCACCGCCACATGTTGAGCCATTTCGGCAATCACGCCCAGATCGTGGGTGATGAAGAGGATCGCGGCACCGGTTTCTTCTTTGAGCTTGTTCATCAGGTCCAGGATCTGGGCTTGGATGGTGACGTCGAGCGCGGTGGTCGGCTCGTCGGCAATCATCAGTTTGGGATTGCAGGCCAGCGCCATTGCGATCATCACCCGTTGGCGCATGCCACCGCTCATCTGATGCGGATAGTCGGACAGCCGCTTTTGCGGTGCCGGAATGCCGACCAGCTGGAATATCTCCACAACTCGCCGACGCGTCTCTTTGCGGGAGATGTGCTGATGCAGGCGGATGACCTCGCCGACCTGCTCGCCCACCGTGAACACCGGATTCAGTGAGGTCATCGGCTCCTGAAAAATCATGGAAATCCGGTTGCCGCGAATGCGACGCATCTGCCTCTCGCTGAGTTCCAGAAGATCGGTGCCGTCGAAGAAAATCTTCCCTCCGACGATCTTGCCGGGCGGCTCCGGTATGAGCTGGATAATGGAATGGGCGGTCACGCTCTTGCCGCATCCGGACTCACCCACAAGTCCGAGCGTTTGGCCGGAATGAACCGAGAAACTGACATCATCGACCGCCTTGGCCACCTGACCGCGGACGAAGAAATGGGTTTTCAGGTTTTGGATGTCTAAAAGCATGCTTGACAATCAATCTCTCAAGCGCGGGTCCAGTGCATCGCGGAGACCATCGCCCAGGAGGTTGAAACCGAGGACGGCCATCAGGATGGCGATACCGGGAAAGGTCATCACCCAGGGGGCGCGCAGAATCAACCCCCGGCTCCTGGCGATCATGGCGCCCCACTCCGGGGTCGGCGGCTGGGCACCCAGCCCCAGAAAACTGAGGGCCGCCGCATCCAGGATCGCCGAGGCCATGCTGAGCGTCGTCTGCACGATGAGAGGTCCCATGCAGTTGGGCAGGATGGCCAGAAAGATGATGCGCAGATTTCCGGCGCCGATGGCACGGGCCGCCATGACGTAGTCCTTTCCGCACTCTTCCAGAACGCTGCCCCGCACGATGCGGGCAAACCGGGGCACATAGGTAATTCCGATGGCCATCATGGCATTCTGAAGGCTGGGACCGAGGTAAGCAACGACAACGATCGCCAGCAGCAGGTAAGGAAAGGCCAGCAGCATGTCCATAAAGCGCATGATGATGCTGTCAATCTTCCCCTTGTAGTAGCCCGAAAACGAGCCGAGCAGCGTACCACAGAAGAAGGCCAGGCCGACGCTGACAATCGCTACCAGCAAGGAAACCCGCGCGCCGTAGATGATCCGTGACAGGGTGTCCCGACCGAGATCGTCGGTCCCCAGGACATTTTTCATCGACCCCCCTTCTTCCCACACCGGCGGTTTCAGCTGGTCGTAAAGAGAGGTCTCCACAGGATTCCCGGGGCTGAGCAACGGGGCGAAAATAGCAGTCAGAAAAAAAACGGCAATGACCACCAGACCGGCGATGGCGGTCTTATTGCGCCACAGCTGGCTCAGTTGTTCCACCATCGGGTGGCGCAGAACCGGATCTCTATTTTCTTTACGCGCGCTCGTCATAAGCTCGCCTTTAATCATTACTCACAGCTGCACCATGTTGCCCAACAGCGCTTTCATAGCGGCGAAGCCGCGTTTCATAAAATCGCCCCCAGGCGATTTTATTTTATGCTGATCCTGGGATTAATGACGGCATAAAGCACGTCCACCCCGAGATTGATGAAAACGAATATCGCGGCGATGAGAAGCGTACCGCCCTGGATGACCATGTAATCGCGCTGCATGACCGCATCGTACATCCATTTGCCCACACCGGGCCAGGCGAAAATAGTCTCGGTCAAAATCGCACCGCCCAGCAGGACCCCGAATTGCAAACCGATTGTGGTGACGACCGGAATGAGCGCGTTGCGCAGGGCGTGTTTGAAGATGACGCTGAACTTGGAAAGCCCCTTGGCTTTGGCCGTCTTTATGTAGTCCTGCCGCAGCACGTCCAGCATGGCCGAGCGGGTCATCCGCGCCACGATAGCGGTCGGAATGGTGCTCAGGGTGACCGCCGGCATGATGATATGCCAGATAGCATCCCTTAGAGCCGTCCAGTTGCGGGTCAACACGGCATCCAGAATATAGAAATTGGTTATCGCATCCAAATTGACGCTCACGCTCAAGCGACCTGATATCGGGAGCCATCCGAGGTTGAGTGAAAAGATCAGCATCAGCACCAGACCGAGCCAGAATATCGGCATACTGACGCCGGCCAAGGCACCGATCATGCTGGCGTAGTCGAAGATGGAATATTGTTTTGTGGCCGAAATGATACCGAGAATGATTCCGAAGAAGCAACTGATCGCCAAAGCGACCACAGAGAGCTCGATGGTGGCCGGAAAGCGCTGCTTGACCTCGGTCCATACCTTCTGCCGGGTCCAGATGGTTTCTCCCAAATCACCCTTCATCAAGCGCATGAAAAACATGCCGTACTGTACATAGAGTGGTCGGTTCAACCCGAGGTGTTCTCTGAGCTGTTCCAGTGCTTGCGGTGTGGCCCGCTCGCCGAGAAGAAGCTCGGCCGGGTCGCCCGGAGTGAGCTGCAGCATCATAAAAACGATGATGGATACCCCGATCAGGGTGGGAATTAAAATCAGGATTCGTCTGATAATGTAGGCAAGCATGGCAAGTCGAAAATCAGCCCAAATGAAAGAAGGGGTGAGCATCGAGTGCGTCGCACGGGAGCGCAGAAACGGTGGGTGGAGCACGCAATCTCATGAACAGGCCTTTCGCCGTCACGCCGCCGACCCTTGAATTTCACCCCCGCAGAGGGAAAAGGCAGGCCGCCTCCCCCCTTGCGGGTGCAAACCACACTTATTCCAGCCAAACGTCCTTCATCCGCACCGATGCCGTCGGGTGCAGCTTGAAGTTCATCACGTTTTTCAGTTCCGGCCATTTCACGGTCGAGTGGGCAATCGTAATAACAGGACACTCGTCGTAAAGCAGTTGCTGGGCTTCCTTGTAAATCTCGGCCCGTTTATCCTGATCAATCGTCTCCCTGCCCTTGACCATCAGTTGATGGTATTTTTCGTTGTGCCACTGCGTCCGGACGGCCGAAGAGGCCAGCCCGTCGAAGAGCACTGCCAGAAAGTTGTCCGGATCCCCGTTGTCGCCGGTCCAGCCCAACTGGAACATGTCCATGTCCACCGGCTGCTCCCGCTGGCGTTTGAGGTAGGTCCCCCACTCGTAGGTGACCACCTTGGCCGTAATCCCGACTTTGGCCAGATCGGCGGCCATGGCTTCACCGACCTTGAGACCTTCGGGATTGTAAGGCCGGGGCACCGGCATCGACCAGAGGTTGAGCTCGCCTATTCCCTTGCCGTCGGGAAATCCCGCCTTTTTCAAATATTCTTTGGCCAGAGCGACGTCAAATGCATACCCGGGCACCTGATCGTTGTATCCCCACATGGTCGGTGGAATCGGGTTCTTGGCCACCTGTCCCAAGCCCTGGTAGATGTTGTCGACGATCGCCGTTCGATTGATGGCATGGGCGACGGCCTTGCGCAGGTTGAGGTTGCTCTTCCAGGGCTCCTTGGTGAGATTGTAGCCGAGGTATCCGATGTTCATTCCCGGTTGTGACACCAGTTTCAGCTTAGAATCCTTTTCGGCCAGGGCGATATCGGCCGGGTTGGGAAACTGGCAGATGTGGATATTGCCGGTCTTGAGCTCGAGGAATCGGACCGAGTTTTCCGGAATCGAGCGAAAAACAATTTGTTCGAGGTAGGGTCCGCCGGTCTTGTTCCAGTAGTCGGGATTTTTCTCCAGGATGATGCGGTCGTCTTTGACCCATTTGACAAATTTGAAAGGACCGGTTCCCACCGGATTTCTGATGAATTCTTTGGGGTCCTTCAAAAAGGCCGTGGGACTGATAATATCGGCGAAATCCATCCCCATGTTGGCCAGAAACGGCGCATTCACCTTTTTGAGTTTGAACACCACGGTGTAATCGTCAACGGCTTCGATGCTGTCGACGATGTCGTCCATTTCCATCGACACCCAGTACTCCGGCGGCCGTTCCTGAGGGGGAATCTCCCAGCCTTTGCCGATAAATTTCACCTTGCGGTCCTTCATCATGCGGCCGATGGAAAAGACCACGGCATTGGCATCGAAAGGCGTACCGTCGTGGAACTTGACGCCCCGACGCAAATGAAATGTGTAGGTCTTGCCGTCCGGAGCGATTTCCCAGTCTTCGGCCAATCCAGGCTCGAGAGCGGTCGACTCATCCTTGTAAGATACGAGGGCTTCGTAAACATTGTCGCAGATCATGAACGAGTTTCCGTCGGTCTCGTAGGCCGGATCCAGCCCGACACTGTCTCCCCCGCGACCGAACACGAGGGTTCCGCCCTTTTTGGGTCCTGCAATGGCAGTTCCTGCCAGGACAAGTACAAGTACACTCATCAAAACCGCCAATCGTTTCATCGTCTACCTCCTTTGGGTTCCATGTTACTTGCTGACGGGGACACGCCCCCCTCTATCTATAGGCTTTGAGATAAAGGTTTTGGACTGCGTTATCGGTCGTTGGCGTATTACAATACAGCCTTCTCCCTCTATCCTTGCCAAAATCTTTATCTTAAAGACTAATATTGAAACCTAAGCGCTAATGGCATTGCGGGCCGCCACGGTGCATGAAAATGACGCGCCGGAGCAATGATTTAAACGGCGCTAACGCGCATCGACAGAATCAAACCGTCCGCACGGCAGCCAGGTTGTCCAGATATTTATCGAGGAATTCGTAAAGCTTGAAGACACTGGCAATGTTGACGTGCTCCTCGGAAGTGTGCTGGCTCATATCGCCGTCTGCGCCCCAGACGATCCCTTTGATACCATACTGGCTCAGGTGGCGGGCGTCACTGGCACCATGTTCGAAACCGGTTCCGGTCCCCGCTGCGATTTTCAGCAGTTCATCCAGGTAAGGAGATTCACCTCCCATGAAAAGCGGTTCCTTTTCCTCGATTACCAGGCGGCCGCCGATCTTAGCCTGTATGGCCTCGACCAGTGCATCTACGTTGTCGTTCTCGGTATAGCGGATGTCGAACAGTGCCTCGGCACTGTCCGGAACCTGGTTGACCGATGCCCCCGCCTTGACCCGGCTGAAATTGATGGTCCGGTGCCAATGGTCGGGCAAGGTATCTTTAAAAAAAGTCCGGAT
>JAQAZR010000363.1:0-10719 GCA_032127235.1 Deltaproteobacteria bacterium | reverse complement strand
CTGGCCTGCTCTTTGATCATGACTTTGTAATTATCGGCAGCCGGTCTGCTTAAACGGCTATTGGCCTTAAATATTTCTTCAGCAACCGTAAACTGACGTTTGTCCAGCGTGCGATTTGCTCCGGCCACGGCGATAAAGATCCGTACCATCGCTTCTACGAATCCGCCTTCGACGGCGGCCATCTGTGCCCAGGCCTTTCTGCGGAGGCGAGTTTTCTTATCGATTTTTCGTGCCGCTGATCTTTCTTGGCCAATTTGTTCCGGCGGGCCGAAAAGCCATTTCATCCAGGGCGCGCCGTATAAAGATTTAAAACAGAATTCCTGTGTTAGATCCCGCATGTCGCGGTAGTAATTCAGGCCTGTCTGCATAACCTCTGAAAAAACGGTTTCCATGGCCAGAAACGGGTTTTCTTCCGATACCGGCTGACGATAGGGTTTTAGCATTTCGGCCAAAAGCTTAACCGGCTGCATGAAAGGGTTCAGAGCTGAGAGCGCATAGCGCTCAACCCGCAGTGGATGCATCTGCCGGATCGTTTCGGCGGTCTTCTCTGAAATAGCGGCTCTGACCCAAGGGCTTAAAAAGATACGATACATGTCGTCGTTCATGCGCGAAACGGTATTCGCCGGTAAAAACGCTTCCTCATCCTGCAGGCCGTCGTCTAGATCCAGAATATCCTCCATCGTTCTCGGCTCGAAGTGGACATCGTAATCGTCCAGCCAGGGTTGGCTGGAATTGCCCTCCACTATCATTTCGTATAACCCCGGTGAAAGGTATTCGAGCATATCGACGCTCCCGATGATGCCGCGATGTTCCTTTCGGGCCACCTTGCCGGAAACGAAGATTCCCAGGTGTCCGACTTTTTGATGCACCATATAAACGATCACCTGCCCATGGTTTTTGATTTCATCCACCGAGCCATAGACTTTTTTAATCCAGTTCAGTGCCTGTGGCGGCGGCGTGATGTTATCTCCCCCGGAAGCAAATACGATTATCGGTTCCTTGAAATTTTTTAAATTGATGACTTTCTCTTTATCAAAGTGCAGGACGCCCTGTTCGAGTTCGTTGCCGATAAACAGGCTCTCGACGATAAAGTGGATTTCTTCGGTGTTCATCTTGAAAAAGCCGCCCCACCACTTTTCAAATTCCAAAAATCTATTTTCTTCAGTGTCAATATTAGAAAACAGGTGGTAGAGTTTTTTCCAACAGGTGTTTGCCGGATTCAGATCCTCGAAGCCGGCCACCAGGTTTGCCCCGTCGAAATGACCCTTTCCCAGATCGCTCCAAAGAGAGGTCAACCATACACCGCCACATAGCCCACCCTTGTAACGCATTGGATTGGCGCCTTCGACGCCACCCCAGTATGACAAGGGCGAGCCGTTGAAGACCATCGGTCCGGTCACATCGGGACGGTCGGCACCGATCAGCGCTGCAGCCCAGCCGGCCTGACAGTTCCCGATGACGGCCGGTTTGGGAGCATCGGGATGTCTTGACGCAACTTCCCCGAGAAAACGGATCTCGGCGGCGTGTACATCAGCTATGGTCTGGCCTGGTTCCGGATCGACATAAAACATGACAAAGTAGACCGGATGGCCGTAGTCCAGCGCCACACCGATCTGCGAATTCAGTTTTGACCCACCGATTCCTGGTCCGTGACCGGCACGTGGGTCGATGATCACAATGGGTCGTATCGGCAAGGCCGAATCCGCAACTGCCGTTTTTCGGGTTAACCGGCGGTCGGTCTGTCTTGCAGGCTTATCTTCTTTGGATCGCCGGTCCAGTATACGAATCAGTGAATAATTCACCGGCTGCTCGAAGGTGCGGCCATCGAGCACCATTTCATAGTCAAAAACCAGAACAGGTGGCTGTCCGGCTCTCAGGTGCGTCAAATAATTGTTGCCGCGTTTTCTTAACACGTCCCAGAAAAGAGTCGTTCGTTGCGTGCGATCTATCAGATATTCCATGGCCGAAGACGACCAGGGTAGTGCTTGTGCAAATCCGGATATTGGGTTGAACATGTTCATCATACCTCTCTCGTTTTATCTCCAAATGCAGTCCGGGCGATCCCAAGTCGATTCTCAGCGGTAAGTGTCACACCACGAGTTTCTTCAATCAGCAGTTTTAGTGCTTTTGCTATCTGCTGATACTATCAAGTCAACATCAGATCGTTTGCCTCAGATTATTCAGCTTGAAGTTTCACGACGACAATGGTCAGGTCGTCCTCCTGCTTCAGTTCACCACGGAATTCTTCGGCGGCACCATGCACAGCCAGCAAGATATCGCGTGCGGATTGGCCGGCGTGTCGTCGAATCACTTCTTTCAGGCGATCCTTTCCGAACAGCTCGCCCTTTTCGTTACCGGTTTCCCAAATGCCGTCTGTGCCGATGAACAGGACTTGACCGTCCTCGATGGCGGTGGACGACTCGCGATACGGGATTGCGGCATCGACCCCCAAAGGCAAGCCTTTGCCCTTCAGATTGACAAAAGTCTCTGTTACGGGATCATACAGCAGGGCCGGGTCATGACCGGCCCGCACCCACTCGATTTTTTTTCGCTGCCGGTCGATCCGGGCCAGAAACAGGGTCATGAAACGCCCGGAGCGCTCCACATCTTCGGTAAATCTTTGGTTGACATCGGTGACGATCTCCCCCAAGCTGCCGTGCATGGATACCCTTTGTCGAAGGAGGCCGCGGGCCGTGGCCATCAAAAAGGCGGACGGAAGGCCGTGGCCGGAAACATCCCCCACCGCTATGCACAGACGCTGAAGACCCTCCTTATCCACGCACAGGTAATCGAAATAATCCCCGCCGGTCTTATCGCAGTAAAAGGCCATTCCGCGCACGTCCACCCCCGAGAGGTTCGGCGCGGCCTGCGGCAGGAGGTTGTATTGGAGTTGCATGGCCACGTCCATGGCCTGCTGCAACCTGACGTGGGTGTCCAGTTGGGGCCCGACCTGGTTAAACACCCGGCCGAGGTCACCGAACTCGTCCCGGCTGCGGATATCGACCCGGGCCTTGAAATTTCCCTTGGCCAGCTTGTTGGACGCAGCGGTGAGCAGCTCCAACGGCCGCGTGATCGAGCGCGAAAACATCAGTGCCAGGACGGCGTTCAGGGCGACTATCAGGACCAGGAAACCGGCCGTGACCTGCTCGACTGTGCGGACGCGGTCTTCAATGGTCTGGCGGATTTCCTGGGACGGCTGAAAGATGCTGTCCACCGGCACGATGAAAACGAAGGATGTTCCCTGGTGCGGCATGGGGCCGTAGCACCAGATGCTGTCGCGCCCCGCGTAGGTCATCTGCCTGGTGCCGGAAATACGGGCCGCCAATTCCGCCATCAGGGACTGCAGCTGATCGGTGTCGGTCGTGGTCAACCAGCGGGACGCAGCCTTGGAACCATTGTCTTCCCACGTGATGGCGGACTGGCTGGCCTCGACCAGGATTTTTGCACCCACCTGGTTGGTGGACGGACGGGCGGCCAGGGAACTCACGAAGGAGAGCGTGTTATGCGGTAAATTCGAGCGGGGGATGGCTGACTCCAGCAAGGTGTCGAGGGGCACCACGATGCTGGTGACGCCCTGAACCTTTTCTTCTTCATTTTCCAGAGTAACCGAAACGGCTGTAACAGGCCGTCGGTACTGGGGGTCGATGTACGGCGCGGACCAGTGGCTCAGCTTTTCTTCGAAAGCACTGCGATACCAGGTCTGCCTCAACGGGTCGATGCTGGGGAAACGATCGGCGGAACACGGAAACTCCAGGGCGACGCCGCTCGGCAATCCGCCGTAATATCGCAGCGCCAGCGAGCCGAGCTGTCGGGCGAGGGCTTTAAAAACCGGTACGATTCTTTTAAGCCGGTCGAGATCTCTTGCTGTCTGCTCCGCCGGTGCGTCCGGTGTGACTAACGGGCACGCGTCAGCGGTGACGTTCGAGAAGGAGGAGAGGGGAGGGCGGGACCCGGGTTCTCTGTCGCCAACCGCAGACGGATAGATGTCTTCAAGGGGCCTGATGGTCCTTTGAGCGGCAGAATCGGCCCCTTCGGCCAGGGAGCGTTCCAATTCATAGGCCTGGAAAAACAAGGCCATTTCGACCTGTTCACGGCTTTTGGCGATCGACCGGGCATAGACGTCTAACAGCTGCCTGAGTCGGTTGTGGGCATCGTCGATCTGTGATTTTATGATGCGGGTCGAGAGGGCATCGGCCATCAGGTGGACGTTGTGAATGCCGAAAGCCCTCAGTCCGACGATCGGCAGTATAGAAAGGGCCAGCAACAGCATCAGCAGCTTCCAGCGGAATTTCATTATGACCCTCGTCTGGATCCGGCGACCTCAAGGTGGAATCGACGCGGACCTTTCTCAGCCACTCCCACTCCCCAAGGAAAGGTAACTGTTGTTTATCCTATAATAAGCAATGGGGGATATCAGTAATCATAATAACGCAAAAGTTGTACCGTCACAACGGCGGGCGCATCGGGAAGCTGTCGAAAGGATCCAGAGTGGAAAAATAAGCCCGACATTTAAGTTTTTAACAATTTTTCCGATAACACATCCGGGACCGGTCTGCCGGTAACCCCCGGAAATATTTTTCCGACCTACGTCCGTCCGGAAAGGAAACAGGCGATGAGATCAGAAGATATCATAGACGAAATTATCAACGGCATCGGTAAACTGCCCACCCTTCCGGGAGTTGCTATTAAAATTCTGGAAACGGTTCAGGATCAGAAGAGCGGATTGAAGGAATTGGCGGAAATCTTGTCGACCGATCCGCCCCTGAGTGCCGAAGTGCTGCGCATGATCAACTCGCCTTACTACGGTCTCAACACCTGCATCACCTCCGTGCAGCACGCGGTCAAATTGTTGGGGGCCACAACCGTCAAGAACCTCGCCTTGAGCTTTTCGGTGGTCAAGAGTTTTCAGACCGACAACAGGGATGGATTCGATTATACCCAGTTCTGGAAGGATTCGCTTTTCAGCGCTGTGGCCATGAAGTCGATGGCCAAAAACTTTAGCCGCCAAGCAGCGGATGACGCTTTTTTTCTGGGATTGCTGCACAATATCGGCATTCTTACCTTGAGCCAGTGCATGCCCGATCAATACAGCCTCGTTTTGACGGAAAAACGAAAAAACCAGTCCTCTTACCATGATGCCGAGCAACAGGTTCTGGGATTTACACATATGGATATCGGCAGCCTCCTGGTGAAAAAGTGGGGACTGCCGGAGACCTTTTACAAGCCGATGCGGCACCATCATTTGCCGGCGGAACTCAAGGGCGCCAGCCCGGAAATCATGCAGATGACCCGCATCCTGCACCTCACCTCCCTGCTGGTCGATTTCGTCAACCTGCCCGACAAGGCCTATCAACTCGGCCTGATCGAGCATTTTGCCAAGGAATACGGATTCGAGGAGCATTTCCAACTGGAGCCGCTCCTGGAGGAAGTGGGCGAACTCACGGAGGCCGTATTTCCGGTCTTCGAAATCAAGATCGATTCGGAAACCCGCTATATCGAAATGATCGAAACCGCCCGAAAAGAGCTGATCCATCTGTCATCCGATTTTTTAAGCCGTCTGATCGAACAAAACAAACGCATTGAAATACTGAACGAGCGCGCCACCCACGACGGATTGACCAAATTGACTAATTACCAGAGGTTCCAGGAAGTCCTGGATGAAGAAATGTACCGGGCTAAACGCTATAAATTTCCGCTCACACTGCTCATGGTGGACCTGGACCATTTCAAGAAAGTCAACGATACCATGGGCCATCTCGCCGGCGACTATGTCCTGAGGGAAACGGCCGAACTGCTGAAGAAGTCGTTACGCAAATCCGACGTTGCCGCCCGTTACGGGGGTGAGGAGTTTGCCGTCCTGCTGCCGGAAACGCCCCAGGAGGGCGCCTTCATCTTGGCTGAACGTCTGCGTGAAAAGCTGGCCTCGATGCAATTCAACTATGGCGAACACGTCATCTTCGTCACCATGAGCATCGGTATTGCGGCTCATTCACCCAAAACCGATTCGTCCAATGCGGACCTGATCAAGAAAGCCGACACCGCGCTGTACCGCGCCAAGGAGGGTGGGCGCAACCGGTGCTGTCTGTTCTCCGACTGTTAGGGCCGTCTCGGATCACGGCAATATACGGGAGCCGGTACGATTCCTGTACGGCCCCTCTCCTAAGTCCTTTGCGGTGACAGTCTCCTCCTAAAGCGTAATTCCGATCGTTCCTCGTTGTTTTCGGCAGCAATTTTGTGTATGGTGCGGGAGTCTCGAACAACGGCGGGGGACAGGTGATTTTTTCTCATACCGGCAAAATTTATGATGATTTTTTCGTGGTGGGGCATCCGGCCATACCGATCTACTTGCTTGATGGCCCGCAACCGGTGATCTTCGATGCCGGCCTCACTCTTTTGGGTGAACTTTACACGACCGAGATCGAAAAAATTCTGGGGAGCCGAACGCCGGCTTTCTGTTTTCTTACCCATGCCCATTTTGATCACTGCGGTGCCGTTGCCGTATTTAAAAAACGCTATCCCCGGATGGTGGTGGTGGCCTCTCACAAGGCCGGTGAGATCTTGAAACGGCCGAGCGCCGTCGAACGGATTCGATACCTGAACCTCGCGGCCGAGGTTCTGGTGGCGCAAATCGGTGTGAACGGCACGCCCGGCGCACGTTTTGAACCGTTCGAGATCGATCGATTCGTTCAAGAAGGGGATCGAATCGAAATCGCTACCGGCTGCTGTGTCGAGGTGATCGCGAGCCCGGGGCACACGTGGGATTGTCTGAGCTACCGAATTTCGGATAAAAATATTCTGCTCTCTTCCGAAGCCGCCGGTCAGCCCGACCAGACCGGATACATCGTTACGGACTGCCTGGCAGATTACGACTGTTATCTGGCCTCGCTGCGGCAGCTCAAAGCGCTGGCGCCTGACGTACTGTGCCCCGGTCATATCTTTGTCTACAGCGCCGAAGATGCCGCCGCTTACCTGGAAAGAGCCCAGGCGGCCTGTATCGACTTTTTCAACCTGGTAGCGGCCTGCGCGAGAGAAGAAGCTGGGGATGTGAACCGCATCAAGCAGCGGATCAGGGCTTACGAATATGATGCGAACCCCGGGCCCAAACAGCCGGAGCCGGCCTATCTCATCAACCTGGAAGCACGGATTAAAGCGGTTTTGAAGGCCGATTCGGCGATGACCAGTTGAGTTTACCAGACACCTGACATTTAAGAACTATTGATATGACCTCCCAACCTGACCTGTCCGTTGATATCGGTGGCATCCGCCTTCGTAATCCCGTGATGACCGCCTCCGGTACTTTCGGTTATGCCAGGGAGTTTGAAACCTATGTTGACCTGAACCGACTCGGCGGCATCATCGTCAAAGGGCTTTCCCTGACACCCAGCATGGGCAACCGACCGCCGCGCATCGTCGAAACCGCCTGCGGCATGCTCAATGCCATCGGACTCGAAAACGTCGGCATCGAGACGTTCATTGCGGAAAAACTGCCATTTTTGCAGAAATTGTCGACGCCGATCTTCGTCAACATCTACGGCAAGACCGTCGAGGAATACGCCGCCCTGGCGGAGCGGGTCGAGGCAATCGATGCGGTTGCGGGCGTCGAGGTCAATATTTCATGTCCGAATGTGAAGGCCGGTGGCGTGGCCTTCGGCGTGGACCCCGATGCAGCCGGCCGGGTAGTGGCCACCGTCAGAAAGAAGACATCCAAGACCCTGATCGTCAAGCTTTCGCCGAACGTGACGGACATCACCGCCATCGCCCGCCGGGCGGAGGCGGAAGGCGCCGATACCCTCTCGCTGATCAACACCATCACCGGGATGGCCATCGACGTGGTGAGGCGGCGGCCGGTGCTGGCCAACGTCACCGGCGGGCTCTCCGGGCCGGCAATCAAACCGGTGGCCCTGCGCATGGTCTGGCAGGTTTGTCGCGCCGTCGCGGTTCCCGTTATCGGGATTGGCGGGATCACCACCGCGCGGGATGCACTGGAGTTCATTATAGCCGGTGCATCGGCGGTCCAAGTAGGAACGGCCAATTTTGTCAACCCCCACGCGACAATGGACATCCTGGCGGGCATTTCAGACCACCTCCAAGAAAACGGTATCACTCGGTTAACCGACCTGATCGGCAGTTTGGACGTCGGTTGAGCCTGTTGGGCCAGTTGAGCCCGTTGAGCCGGTCAAGTTCATTTAATTGGTTGAAATAAATCGAAGTTCAATAGATTACACACGAAAGTTTGTCATTATAACGGTTCAAAGACATTATTCCACAACCAGGCTGAAAAGTAGCCATTTCACCTGAATGGAATGCAGAATCCAACCGGCAAACGGGCCGGCTAAACCGGCTTAACGGGCACAACGGGCTAAACCGGCTCAACGGGCCAAACCGACTAAGGAGGATAACGTGAAGACAATCGTTGCAGTGGCCGTTTTCGCAGTATTATTAGGGTCTGTTCCGGCGTTTGCCGAGGAGCTGCAGGTCGGAATGCAGGCGTCCGACTGGGCTTTTAAAGACGCAGAAGGCAAAACATACAGCATGGCGAGTTGGGAGGGGAGAGTGCTTTTGGTCAATTACGTCGACCCCGACGTATCGGATCTGAACGATCACTTCACGGATGCCATGAAAAAGGCCAAGGACGACGGCCGTTTGACGAATGAAAATTACAAAGGTATCGGCATTGCCGACTGTGAAGCCACCTGGAAGCCCAACTTTGCCATTCGGGCCATTGCGGGAGCAAAAGCCAAGAAGTACAACACCACCATCCTTTTCGACTACGACGCTTCACTGCGTAAAGCCTGGGGCCTTCAGAAAGACACGGCCAACGTCGTTCTGCTGGATAAAAAGCGCGTCTGCCGGGCTATCATCAGGGGTAGGGTTCCGGATGACCAGGTGGAAAAACTCGTGCAGCTGGCCATTGATCTGCAAAGCGAGTAACCGGTTGAGTCGGTTGAGCCCGTTAAGCCCGTTTGGTCGGTTTAGCCCGTTGAGCAACTTGAGTGGATTTTTCAATTTATAATTCGATAGATTGGCAACGAAGGTATTTCAGTCAGAATAAAAAAATAAGAGAAAATGCATCAAAAATATTGAGCAGTAAGTTTCCTTAAAGGATCTGACTATATCAACCGGCTAACGGGCCAAACCGGCTCAACCGGCGCAACTGACCTACGGGCTCAACAGGCTCAACGGACTAAACGGGCTCAACTGCCCTACGGGCCAAACCTAAACGCCGACGATCAGGCGACCGGAGGTACAGGCACGACAGGAACCCGAACGGAAGCGGGCCGAATCGGAAAGTGACAAGACGCCGACAATGCGGGCTGGGTCGTCTTTGTAAACGAAGAGCCGTTGGACGTCTTTTAGCAGCATTTGCTGCAGTGCCAGGGAAAGGAAATCGTTTGCATCACAACTCAGAACAGGGTGCCGCATAACGACCTTGGCCGGTGTGCCGGTTTTTTCTCCATGCCTGTAGGCGATTGCCAGGTCGGTTTTCGAAATGACGCCGGCAGCGTGACCGGCAGGGTTCCGAATGAGGACCGCTCCGCAGCGGTGGGTTGTGAGTTCCTCGATCACCTCGGCCAGGGTGTCATCCGTTTTGCAGGCCCGAACTGAAGTCGTCATCACGTCTCCGACGCGCAACCGCGAGCTATTCGTTTCATCTTCGGTGCCGCGACGTACCTTCGAAACACTTTTCCCGCAAGCCCTGCAATAGCGTTAGAGCAAACCGACTACGTCCGGATAGGCCAGCGTGCCGATGACCCGGTCGGTTTCGGCACCGCTCACATACAGCCGGTGCACGCCTCTTGCGTGCATCAGATCGATAGCCGACTCGAGGCTGTCGTCGGGGAAGCAGAGCAGCGGTGGCGCGGCCATGATGTCTGCCGCTGCCGTTTCAACCGGCAGGCCGGCATAGAACGCGCCGATGAGATCTGTTTTGGACACGACCCCGACCGGGCGGTCATCTTCTGCGGTCACAAGGACCGCAGCGACCTTGTTCTTGACCATCCGGTTGGTGCAATCGGACAACGTGGTCTCCCGCGACACCCGGATCACGCGCTTCCGCATCGCCTCCTGAACCAGCATCCCACTCAGTATGCTTCGTTGTTCGATAAAAACCATCCCGGTTTTGACTTTCAGTCTAAAAACTGTGTGAGCATGTGGTAAAACACGTCCGACATGTAGACCATACCGATGATTCGCCCGTTTTCTGAAACCGGCAGGCGGCGAATGTGCTTGTTGATCATCAGGTCCGATATGCTCAGGATGTGCGTTTCAGGACCGATGGTGACGACCTCCGTGGTCATGATGTCACCTACCTGAATGCCTTTGACTTTCCCGAGCAGGTCTTCGAAGAGGCGATCCGGTTCCAGATCCTCCATCTCTCCCCAGATCTTCATGTGCTTGGGTTGAATGAAAAGCAGAATGTCGTACATCGACAGCATGCCGACCAGTCGATCAGTTTCATCGACCACGATCAGGCCGAAAATCTTCTTGCCCTCCTCACGGCTGGCGGTCTGGAATATTTTGACCGCCTGGGCCACCGTTTCATGCGGCTTGAGTGTGTGAAAGCGGGTATCCATGATGTCACGGGCCAGCATTCCTATCCGTCTCCTCCAATATCGAGAGTTTTTAGTTGCATATAATCGCTGCAAGGCGAATGCGGGCAATCGGACGCTGATCGATCTTCATCGAATCAAACTCGCCCTCGGGGAACAACTCGATGTC
>JAQAZR010000362.1:0-2912 GCA_032127235.1 Deltaproteobacteria bacterium | reverse complement strand
CCGGATGAAGTCCCGAAACGCCAGGCCGTGGCAGCTGTCGGCCAGGCCGGTTTGATCATGGAATACGAGAAAGCCTTCGGCCGCTATGACAAAAAAGTCGCCCAAATTCTGCTCACCAGTGAAGATCTCTCCAATCGCCGGCGCTATCTGAACGCCCGCAACACCCTCTATACCTTGCTCGCATGGCAGGTGGTGCCGATCATCAATGAAAACGACACCGTGATGGTGGAAGAGATCAAATTCGGGGACAACGACACACTGGCAGCCATGATCACACTCTTGATGGACGCCGATCTGCTGATCAACCTGACCGACATCGATGGCCTGTACACCAAAGATCCAAGGCAATTTGCGGATGCCGAGTTGATTCCGGTGATATCGCGGATCGAAAAACGCATCGAGAAATTTGCCAGTGACATACCCGGGGCACTCGGCACCGGCGGCATGTTGAGCAAGATCAAGGCCGCTCGCAAGCTCAGCGCCGTCGGCATTCCGATGGTGATCGCCAACGGTACGAAGCCGGACATATTGAAAAAACTTTTTGACGGACGGAAACTCGGAACTTTTTTTGTGCCTAAAAAGAAAAAGCTGTCCAGCCGCAAGGGTTGGATCGCCTTCAACCTCAAACCTCAGGGAATGCTGGTGATCGATAACGGTGCGGTCGACGCCCTGCTGCGCAACGGTAAAAGCCTTCTACCCAGCGGCATCACAGCCGTCGAGGGTGAATTCACCGTCGGCGCACCGGTTGCTTTCAAAAGCCGGGGTAACAGAGTGATCGGAATCGGGCTTGTCAACTACAGTTCTTCGGATATTCAGAAAATAAAAGGGCGCAAGTCGGGTCAGATTAAAGGCTGCCTCGGTCACAAGCCGTTTGACGAGGTGATCCACCGCGACAACCTGACGATCACCGTCGAAATGGACGATTGAGACGGGCAATCAGAGAAAACGGCACAGATATGCATATCGGTTTGTTCGGCGGCACTTTCAATCCTGTTCACATCGGGCACCTGCGGGCAGCCCTGGAGGTGGTGGAAAAGTTTCCGCTGGATGAATGCTATCTTGTCCCGTCCGCAACCCCGCCGCACAAGGCCGCCGGTGATATGGTCGATGCGAACATCCGCTATGATATGATATGTCGTGCGGTGGCCGGCCAAGCCGGGTTGAAGGTTTCCGACATCGAACTAAAGCGAGCGGGACCTTCCTACACCGTCGACACCATTCGACTTTTCAGGGAGACGTTACCCAAATCCGACCGACTTTACCTGATCGTCGGCCTGGATGCTTTTCTGGAACTCGATACCTGGAAATCATACCGCACACTCCTGAAGTCGGTGGCATTCATCGTGATGTCCAGGCCGGAACGGGGATTGGAAAGATCATCTGAAAGGTGGCGGGCATTGAACGACTTTTTGGGCCACGTCATCTCCGAGGAATACACAGGTTCGGAAGAGCGGTCGGTTTTTTCACATCCTCAACTGATGCCGATTCACGTTATTAATGTCACCATGCTCGATATCTCTTCCTCCAAGATCAGGGAACTGATTCGCAACGGTTGTTCCGTGCGGTATCTCTTACCTGCGGAAGTGCTTGACATTGTCCACAGCCGAGGGCTTTACGTATGACCGATGAATTTGTCGATGCGCTCGAGGTCTATGTCAGGGCGGTAACGGGAAAAAAAGCCGAAAATCTGGTCGTTCTCGATGTTCGGGAAATGACTTCGGTGGCCGATGCGTTTATCATTTGCAGCGGACGATCAAACCGCCAGGTGCAGGCGATAGCCGAACACATCCAATCGGAACTGAAAAAACAGCATAAAAAACCGCTGAGTGTGGAAGGGATCAACGAAGGGCATTGGGCTTTGCTCGATTACGGGGATGTCATCATACACATTTTTTACGAACCGGTGCGGCTGTTTTACGATCTGGAGGGATTGTGGATGGATGCCAGGCGCATAAAAACAAGGAGCATGAAAAGCATGGTCCATTCAAAAACACCGACGGATAATGCCGATGAATAAGCCCAAACCCTGTCTGCTGATGATCCTCGACGGCTGGGGGATCGGTTCCGCCGGGGAGGGCAACGCCGTCCACCTCGCCCGGACCCCTTTCTTGGACGAACTCGTGACACGGTATCCGAACACCCGCCTGCAGTGCGCCGGCCCCGCGGTCGGACTCCCGGAAGGGATTATGGGGAATTCGGAGGTTGGGCATTTGAACATCGGTGCCGGCCGAATCGTTTATCAGGACCTTTTGCGCATCGACCAGGCTATTGCCGACGGCTCTTTTTTCCGAAACGAGATCCTCACGACGGTGATGGCAACTGTCCGCGAGAGGGGGTCGGCGCTGCACCTGCTGGGCCTTGTGTCCGACGGCGGTGTTCACAGCCAACTCGATCACCTGCTCGCTCTGGTCGACATGGCCGACAAAAAGGGCCTGAAGCGGGTTTTCGTCCACGCCATCCTCGACGGACGCGACACCCCACCTGACAGCGGTGTTGGTTATCTGACCCGGTTGCAGGAACATCTTAATGCCGGCGGTTGTGGCAAAATCGCAACGGTTTGCGGACGGTATTACGCCATGGACCGCGACAGTCGCTGGGAGCGGGTTGAAAAAGCCTACCGACTCTATGTGCAGGGCAAGGGGCGCGCGGTCCTCAACCCGATTGCGGCTGTCACTGATTCTTATCTGCGGGAAGAAACCGACGAATTCGTGAAGCCGATGGTGGTTACCGATGAAAATGATGTCCCCTTGACTATGGTTGCTGAGGGTGACGGGGTCATTTTTTTCAACTTCAGGGCCGATCGCGCCCGCGAGATCACACGTGCCCTTACCGTGCCGGATTTCGACGGGGTTCGGCGGGAGGTGGTCCCCAACCTCTGCGGGTATGTCTGTATGACGCTCTACGACGAAACA
>JAQAZR010000361.1:0-6398 GCA_032127235.1 Deltaproteobacteria bacterium | reverse complement strand
AGTCCTGACCAGGGATTTTCTGGCCAGAAGATTGAACCACTTCAGGCGCTCCGGCTCCAGCACGGCCTGCTCGTGGTTGCCGCGGGTCGAGGGAATGCCGCGCTGCCGGAGGGTCCGGATGACCCGCTCGGGTTCGGCGCCGTAGCCGATGCAGTCCCCGAGGCAGATAACGGCATCGGGCCTGCTGGCCTCGATGTCGGCGAGGACCGCCGTGAGTGCATCCCAGTTACCGTGAATATCTGAAATAACAGCGAGTCGCATGCGGTTTAAACCTGTCGGCCATTACGATTGGTGCGGTGACCGATCGGAGCGTTACATGAGCCGAAAGTACCAGGATATCAGCTGCGGACCGAAAAAAACGTAGGCGAGCGCACCGATCGACAGAAAGGGTCCGAAGGGAACGGCCAGCTTCATGTTCTGGCGCGTGGCCATCATGATGGCCAGACCCGACAGCGTGCCCACGGCGGAGGAAACGAAAATGGTGAAAAGAACCCCTTTCCAACCGATCAGGGCTCCGATCATGGCCAGCAACTTGATGTCTCCGCCACCCATGCCTTCTTTACGGGTCAGCTGGTGGTAGACCAAGGCTACCAGGAACAGGCTGCCGCCGCCGATAACAACCCCCAGAAGAGCGTCCAGCCAATTCATGGACGGAACCGCCATGGCGGCCAGAAAAAAGATGACAATACCGGGCAGTGAGATACGGTCGGGGATGATGCGGTAATCGATGTCGATGAAGGCGATAACGATCAGAACGCAAGCGAATGCAAAGTAGATCAAGGCTTCGATCGAAACACCATACTTAAAAAACAAACCGAGAGCAACGGTCCCGGTGAGCAGTTCGATCAAGGGATAACGGATCGATATCGGAGACCGGCACTGACGGCATTTGCCACCCAGCCAGAGGTAACCGAGAAGCGGAATATTGTCGTAATATCGGATGGCCGTCCCGCAGGTCGGGCACATGGAGCCGGGGCAAACGATCGATTTCGAAACCGGTATGCGGTAGATACAGACATTGAGAAAACTGCCCACGCACAAGCCGAAGACAACGACAATTACCCCCATCAGCACTATATTCATATGCAAAACGATCGCCTGACGATGACGATTGTCATCCGGCATTTTTATTATTTCATCGTGACGTTAAAGCATAATGGGGATATCAAAAAAAATCAAGGTTGTTATTGCCAAAGAGAATATATACGTTATAATGCAAAGTTTATCAAAGCGGTCGAAATATCCGCCGCCTCACCGGCATTCGATGGCTTTAACCGCAGATCGGAAACAAGGAGTTGTTGATGGCAGAGACAGATAAAGACGATTTGATCAGCATCCTGGACGAAGAAGACGCATTGGCGGACATTCCGCTCTCTCTTCCGATGATGCCTGTGCGAGACATCGTTATTTTCACCGATATGTTGTTGCCGCTCTTTGTGGGACGCGAAAAGTCGGTCCGCGCGGTGGACGATGCCGTTGCCAAAGACGGTTTTCTGTTCCTTGTCACTCAGAAGGATCCCGCGACCGAAAATCCGACCCCGAACGACATTTACCGAACCGGCACCGTCGGCCGCATCCTGCGGATGCTCAAGCTGCCCGACGGTCGGGTCAAAACCCTGGTGCAGGGCATCGCCAAAGCCAAAATCGTGCGCTACATCGGTAAAAAACCGTACTACCGGGTCAAGGTGGCCTTGATTGAAGAGGCGCCGCTGAAAGAGGTCACCGTCGAGGTCGAGGCCCTGATGCGGAACGCGCGCGAGCAATCCGAAAAGATTCTGGCCTTAAGGGGCGAGATGACCGGTGACGTGACCACGGTCCTCGAGAGCATCGAGGATCCCGGAAAACTGGCGGATTTGGTGGCCACCAACCTCAAGCTGAAGATTGAAGAGTCCCAGCAATTGTTGGAAATATTCGACCCGGTGGAGCGGCTTAAGGCCGTCAACCGATTCCTGATGAAGGAACTCGAACTGTCGACCATGCAGGCCAAGATTCAGTCCGAGGTCAAGGATGAGATCTTCAAGAACCAGCGGGATTATTTCCTGCGGGAACAGGTCCGAGCGATCCACAAAGAACTGGGAGAACAGGATGAAAAGGGCTTGGAAGTAGAGGATTACCGCAAAAAGATTAAGCGCGCCCGGATGTCCAAAGAGGCAGAAAAAGAAGCCCACAAGCAGCTCCGTCGCCTGGACCAGATGCATCCTGATTCGGCCGAATCGGCGGTGGTCCGCACCTACCTCGATTGGCTGGTGGAGATGCCCTGGAGCAAGACGACCCGCGACATCATCGATATCAAGCTCGCCAAGAAGGTCCTGGACCAAAATCACCACGGCCTGGACCGGATCAAGGAACGCATTCTCGAGTACTTGAGCGTGCGCCGGCTCAATCCGGAGATGAAGGGCCCGATACTGTGTTTTGTCGGTCCGCCCGGCGTCGGCAAGACCTCGCTGGGGCAAGCCATTGCGCATGCTCTCAAACGCAAGTTCGTGCGCATCTCCCTGGGCGGCATCCGGGACGAGGCCGAGATCCGCGGTCATCGCCGGACATACATCGGCGCGCTGCCGGGCCGGATTCTGCAGGGGCTCAAGCAGTGCGGCAGCCGCAATCCGGTTTTCATGATGGATGAAATCGACAAACTGGGCGCCGATTTTCGCGGAGACCCGTCTTCAGCCTTGCTCGAAGCACTCGATCCGGAACAAAACGGGGCTTTTAGCGATCATTATTTAAACATGCCTTTTGACCTTTCGCAGGTCATGTTCATTTTGACGGCCAATCTGACCGACACCATCCCGTCGGCCCTTCTGGATCGAATGGAGGTCATCAACCTTCCGGGATATACTCAAGAGGAAAAGCGGATCATCGCCCAGAAATACCTGAGTCCACGCCAGATGAAGCAAAACGGCCTGAAAAATCGCAATCTTGTCATCAGTCCCGCGACATTGGACCTGATCATATCGGAATACACCGCCGAGGCCGGTGTCAGAAATCTGGAACGTGAAATCGGCTCGATCTGCCGCAAGGTGGCCCGCAAGATTGCCGAAGGCGAGAAGGGGCCTTTTTCGATCAGTCGCAACAATCTGCACAAGTATCTGGGTGTGGCGAAATATTACCCGGAAATGGATCAGGAGGAAGCCCAGATCGGACTGGCCACCGGACTGGCCTGGACCCAAGCCGGCGGAGAGGTGATGTACGTGGAAGCCTCGTTGATCCGGGGCAAGGGAGAACTCATCATCACCGGTCAACTCGGTGAGGTCATGCAGGAATCCGCACGTGCGGCGGTGAGCTACTCCCGTGCCAACATCCGCGCTTACGGCGGAAAGGAAAACATTTTCGACAGCGTGGACACCCACATTCACGTACCGGCCGGCGCCATTCCCAAGGATGGGCCTTCGGCCGGGATTGCCATGGCGACCGCCCTGATCTCGGCCGCCACCGGTCGCCCGATCCGCAACGATGTGGCCATGACCGGTGAAATCACCTTGCGTGGCCGTGTCCTGCCGATTGGCGGGTTAAAGGAAAAGTCCCTGGGCGCCATCCGGTCCGGGATCAAAACCATCATTATTCCATCTAAAAATACAAAAGATCTCGTCGAGATCCCCAAAACCATCCGGCGCAAAGTCAAATACATTTCGGTGGAAAGGATGGATGAAGTGCTGTCTGTGGCTTTGGAAGCGGCGGTGCGGGGCGTGCGCAGCCGAAAAAGGGCGGGGTCTACAGACACGAGCAAGCCTCGCTGAGGCCGGCGGCTTAAATATATCGGGATGTCATGAAAATTCTGGCTGTCGACACGGCCACCAGCGGCTGCAGCGTGGCGCTCACCGACGGGGAACACCTCCTATCGGAAATCAACCTGGTCAGCACCCAGACGCATTCCCGCCACCTGGCCGGAATGATAGCAGAAGCCTGCCGGCTGGCAGGATTGGCGGTCGGTGAGATGGACGCTTATGCCGTGGTAAAAGGCCCCGGATCGTTTACCGGCCTGCGGATAGGCGTCAGCACCGTAAAAGGGTTGGCGGAAGCCGCCGGTCGGCCGATTGTAGGGATTTCGGCTCTGCAGGCACTGGCCGAGCAGGCGGCTGCCTCGACACCACTAGTATGCCCGTTGATCGATGCCCGACGGGGAGAAGTCTATTTTTCCACGTATCGAATGATCGACAGCATCCTCGTTGAGCGGCATCCCGAAGGTGTGATGCGGCCGGAGCACGCGCTCCACAGCATTGATGCACCCTGCACCTTTGTCGGAAACGGCGCCGTCCTCTATCGCTCATTGATCCATGACAATTTGGGTGACGGTGCTTACTTTGCTTCCGCTACGGCTCACGTCATAAGGGCGTTCACGGTGGCGCGTCTGGCCTGCAAAAGACTGGAAAACGGCGACAGCGACGAGGTCACGTACCTCGTGCCGGCCTATGTGAGGAAATCAGACGCACAGATCAGCCGGTAGTCTCCGCGCTGATGATGCAGCACGGTTTGACGGCCGATAATGATTGACGAATAAATAAGATATCTGGTATTTATGAAAGCTATTGATTAAGGATGCAAATAGGAACACATGATGAATGAGTTCATGTGGCCGGACAAACCTAACCCGACCGCTTTTCCGGTGGCCCGGCCTGGATTTCCCATCATAGTGGGCTGTGCGTTCACCACGGCGGTTCTGGCGCTGTTGGGTTTGACCGTACCGACCCTGTTGGCCTTGGCAATCACATTATTTGTGGTCTATTTCTTCAGGGATCCCGATCGGATCGTTCCAAACGCAGGGGGAACGGTAGTGTCGCCGGCCGACGGCAAGGTGATTGCCGTCGAAACGCTCGATGAAACGCCTTTTTACGAAGGCGAGTGTAAAAAAATCAGTATTTTCATGTCGGTTTTTAACGTACACGTCAATCGAATTCCGCATGAGGGAACCGTCAAAAAGATCGTTTATCACCCTGGAAAGTTCATTGCCGCCAACCGCAACAAGGCATCTTCCGACAATGAACGCAACGCGATTTTCCTCGAAACCGAGGAGGGGAGTCATATCACCGTTGTCCAGATTGCCGGTCTGATCGCCAGACGCATCATCTGTACTGTCGGATCTTCGCAAACCGTCCGCCGTGGACAGCGTCTCGGCATGATCTGTTTTGGATCCCGTGTAGATCTATATGTACCGCCGGAAACCGAAATTGGGGTTGCCGTGGGAGAACACGTGAAAGCCGGTTTCACGATAATGGGAGTCTTGCCATGACACGAAGAAGGAAATTCAAGGGTGACCGCTTGCGGCGCGGTATTTATATCCTGCCGAACATCTTCACCTCCTTGAACATATTTTTTGGGTTCTATTCGGTCATCGCCGCCATCAACGGCAAGTATGTCGCCGCCGCCCTGGCGATCATCATTGCAGCCGTTTTTGACCTGCTGGACGGCAAAATCGCCCGGGCCACCCATACCACCAGTAAATTCGGTGTCGAGTATGACTCTTTGGCCGATCTCATCTCGTTCGGACTCGCACCCGGCCTGATGATGTATCTCTATGCCCTCAAACCCCTCGGTAGAATCGGCTGGCTGGCGGCCTTTCTGTTCATGGTCTGCGGCGCCCTGCGACTGGCCCGTTTCAACACCCAGGTCGGCACCATCAGCAGCGATCATTTCGTTGGACTGCCGATTCCTGCCGCCGCCGCCATGAATGCCTCCACGATGCTGTTGTGGCACCGCTTCGGCTTTGCCGTGGAACCTTACCGCCTCTTCATCCTGATCATGCTCTATGCGCTTGCATTTCTGATGGTCAGCAACATCCGCTACAACAGCTTCAAGAAAGCGGGACTGTATCACAAGATGACCTTCAACGTTTTGGTCGCTGCCATACTGATCTTGATATTCATTGCCGCCCAGCCGTCCATCGCCATCTTTGCCCTGAGCCTGTCTTATGTCGTCTCCGGACCGTTGAGTGCCGTGTGGCGGCACTTCCACAAGCTCAAGACCGAGGATGCTGAATCTCAAGAGATCGACGAAAATCGGACAACCCCATAAGCCCGGCCTTGACTGCATTGTTTTCTCACCAGCAGCGGCGGTCACTCATGGCCGAAGACGAACGCCATTAACGATTGAACGAGGATAGAATGGCAAAAACCTATGACATAGCGGTCATTCCCGGTGACGGCACCGGACCTGAGGTCGTGCGGGAGGGTATAAAGGTTCTTAAAACCGTCGCCGACAAGTGCGGATTCGGGCTGAATTTTAGCTACTACAACTGGGGCGGTGATCACTACACGGCAACCGGGGTCGTCCTGCCCGAAGACGCCCTGGTCACGTTGTCGGCTGCCGACGCCATTTTCCTGGGAGCCATTGGGCATCCGGACGTCAAACCGGGTTTGCTTGAAAAAGGGATCCTGCTCGAGATTCGATTCCACTTGGACCAGTAT
>JAQAZR010000360.1:0-2971 GCA_032127235.1 Deltaproteobacteria bacterium | reverse complement strand
TCGCGGTTGACTTCCTCTATGAGAACATCGGCCGAAATGCCCAGCTGATCGGCGCTTTTTTCAAGAGCCGTCACAAGGTCTTCGCTCTGCAGTTCTTTTTTTAGCTCCCGGGTCAGCTGGAGAAACTCCTGCAACAGCATGCCCTCCTCCAAGAGGGCGGTCTTTATTTTCGGCATCAGTCGCTGCAATTCGCCCGGTTCCGGCACAAGGCGCCGCAGGATCTGCGCCAGTCGCTGAACCGAAATTTTTCCCTGCTGGTACTCTTCGCGGATGAGTTGAATCAGGACCTGATCGGTGAGCGCCTCTGTTTCCTCCAGTATCTGCCGCTCGTTTTGGTATACGATTCCTTCGGCCTTGCGGGCCGATATGCCGTCGAGGAGGTTTTTTTTCATTGCAAAGACGGCATCGGCCAGCTCACCGAGGCTTGGCTTGTCGGTGCCGGAAGACGACCGGTCGATCTCCTCGCGAATTCGCTGCAACTGGGCCATGATGACATCGCCGGACGCGGGGGCACCGGGTTCACCGGATGCAGCCGCCGCTTGATCGGCCTCGATTATTTTCTGGGATGCGCCGGTGGGGCTCTCGATGATGCTTTGAAGCGAGAGAGACTTTTCCAGTTCCTCCATCAGCACGCTCTCCGCCATCATCCCCAGCACCTCGTTGGTCCCATGCTCGGTCGTACCGGAAGCCGAAGCGGTGGAGATCTGCTCAAAAATCCGCCGGTCGACGACTTCATCGTCGGCCGTGATCTTTTTGTAGAAGACGTGGTTGATCTTGATATTGCGGATGCCCATCTGTTCGCAAGCCGCCTTCATGGCCTCGGCGTTGGCATATCTGGCGATGTCGTTGAGGACCTCGGCAAATTTGGCCAATTCGGGCTCCCCTATCCCTTTCTCGAAGGAGATCGATTGGATGTCGGCTCTTTTAAAGTGAGTGAGCATTTTGCCGGTGTTGATCCGTTGGTCGAGCGGTTCTTCTTCGATGAAAAACTGCTCTTGATGCATAATCAGGGCGACCGGTGAAAACAGGGTCAAGCCGTGGGTCGTCGTGTTGTAAAACTCGGAAAGGGCCTGGGCGGTGAAGGGGTGATCGATATGGTACATCGCCGACCGGTTGAAGAGCAGTGCAAAGGCTCTGCCGATTCTGTTGGAGATCTCTTTCGGGAGCTTCTGGATGGTCATGGCTGACACCCCTTTCGACGGTTACAGACGGTGCTGCCGTTGATACTGCTCCAGGTCGCCGAGAAAATCCCGGCCGCTGCCGTAGCGTTGGTCCGGTTCGAAAGCCGTGGCCTTGCCGATGATCCGGTCTATCTCCTGGTCGATCGCCGGATTTGCTTCGGAGGGCTTTTTCAGAAAGAAGTTCCCCCGGCTGAGAATCTTGTGCTTGAGCAGGTCGGTTTTGCTTTTGAATTCCGGCAGGGGCAGTTCGGCGACGAGCATCTGGTAGAACATTGTCCCGGCGGCATAAATATCGGCCCGTCCGTCGACATCCTGGCCGAGGATCTGTTCAGGAGCCATGTAGAGCGGGGTGCCGTGAACGGCCTTGGCGGCTTCGGTGTCGCTGTTCAGGACCTGGACGATGCCGAAATCGGTGACCAACGGCCGACGGGAGTGTTTTTCGATCATGATGTTTCCCGGTTTGATGTCCCGGTGGACAATGCCCTGGCTGTGTGCATAATCGAGTGCATCGAGCATCTGGATCATGACCCTAAGGGTCGCGGCCAGCGGCAGAACGCGTCGCGAGGGGATCGGGTTTTTCTGGGCGAACTGCATGTATTGGGCCAGAGTGTTCCCCTGGACCAGCTGCATTGTTATGAACAGAAATTCGTCGGTTTCGCCGACCTCGTACACCGGAATGATGTTGGGATGGGAGAGAATGGCAACGGCTTCGGCCTCCTGCTGGAAAAGTTCGGCCGACTTCGCCGTGATCAGACTTTTGGGCAGAACCTTGACCGCGATCTGGCGCTTCAGGGACTTTTGAAAAGCGATGAACACGATGGCCATCCCGCCGCGTGCCAGTTCTTTGATGATAATCGAGGTTCCCACCTGCGTGCCGATCAGACGCTCCGCGTTGTACGCCGCTATCGTCGTCATCAACAATACTCCTGATGGTTCCGGCAGATCATATAACGTATCACTTTATCTTTTTGCGCATTTCCTCGTAGAGGGCGGCATCGAATGTTCCCATATCTTCGGAATGGGCTTTCCAGGTGTGCAGACAAATTCTGGCATCCGTGACATTCTCGTGCTGAATCGCATAGTCGAAGCACTGCAGGCTGTTTTGGATCGATTTGTCGTATATTTTCTTTTTGTAGGCATCATACTCGGTCTGGTCGAAGACGCCGGCATCGAGGGCATTGCTGCGCCATATGTTCAAGGCGATGCGGGCGGCGTAGAATCCCTCCTTGTCAATGGCGTACTTCAGTCGCCAGAGACTGTTGTTGGCGGCCGATTTGAGCTGCTTCTCGGTGATCGGCGGCTGTGGTGATGCCTGATCACGGGGGGTGTCGGTCGCCTGCGGCGTGCCGATAAAAAAGAAAAGGGCTGCAGCCCACAGCAGGGCCGAAAAAATCAGGGACGCTTTCACGGTCTATCTTTCTATCCGCTCGGATTGAAAAAATTCGTGTATAATTGAATTATTATAGATGATTTTACACGGAAAATCAAAGAGGAATAGGCCCTTGTCGGTGGATCTGCCGGCCGTCGCGGTAGCGCCCGGTTCAGGGCAGATGGATCAAGGCCCCCGGCACCTTTGCCGTGTCGAGGGTTGCTTTCCACAGGAGCTTCCCGCCGCGCCCATCCAGCCATTGCGGCGGTGAACAATCGACGAACATGAGGTAGGCGATTCGACGGCCGCGCGAGGACGTCACCATCTGCGGGGTGATTTCCCCAAGCGGGGTCGTCTCGGCGGCCGGAAAACGCTTCAGGAAAGGGTAGGTCAGGGTATAATCTTCGTATATCAACCACAG
>JAQAZR010000359.1:0-7324 GCA_032127235.1 Deltaproteobacteria bacterium | reverse complement strand
CAGGGCTATTTGCGGAGAAACGCTTTGGGCGGTGCCGTTGCGGGCAAACACGTCGACCAGGGCGGTCAACCCCCAAGCCAGAGGCGAGAATTGGCTGATCTGCTGCATCAGTTTGGGCATGGCATAGACCGGTACCATAATGCCGCCGACGGCCGCCGCGATCACGACCGACACGGCGCCGAACATGGAAGCCTGCTCGTAGGTCCGAGCGATCGTACCCAAAAGAATGCCGTAGCCCGCTGCGGCGAGAGCGGTGCTGGTGACGACGGCGGCGATGGCCAAGGGTGCGGATCCAATTTCCAGCTCCGGTGCGCCCAAGAGCGGCAACACGAATTTTCCCACTGCCAGTATGAGGGTAAACTGGATACAACAGACCAGCACATAGGCGCAGACTTTTCCGGCCAGAATGGTCAAATAAGAGACTGGAAGACTCATCACGCGCAGCAGAGTGCCCTCCTGTTTTTCCCTGATCAGGGCCCCCCCCATCGGCACCACGATAAAGAACATCCCGAAGAGGGCCCAGGCCGGCACGTTCTGCTGAACCGAAGAGGGTCGTTTTCCGGCTCCTCCCCGTGCCGCCTGCAGGGACTCGATGCCCAGCAGTCGCTGGCGGCCCCACTCCGGGTTCATCGCCGGTAAGGGCTTGTCAACCGAGGCTGTGCTCCGTGGGCCCATGGCCTTCTGCAGAATCTGCCCCAATTGCCGCGGAAATATGTCGGAGACGGCCCGGGCTTTCATCTCCAGTTCCAGGGTGAGCAAAATTCTGTGGAGGGCGTTGGTCACCGACGCCCGGAACGTCCCCTGCACAAGGGGGTCGAAGAGAACCGTCACGCGCGGCATATCGCTGTTTCCGCCCCCTGCGGCATCACCAGAGTCAAAGGCCGACATGATCTGCCGGTTGGCCCGTTTTTGTACGGCTTCGGTGGCACCGGCGGGGATGACGACGGCAAACTGAAAATCGCCGTCTTCCACTG
The DNA here is from genome assembly GCA_032127235.1 of Deltaproteobacteria bacterium. Taxonomy (GTDB): domain Bacteria; phylum Desulfobacterota; class Desulfobacteria; order Desulfobacterales; family SG8-13; genus JARFQH01. Next base: position 6,350 of record JAQAZR010000359.1, on the reverse strand, counting down.
CGGCCCGGGCGGTTTCTTCGTCCACCGGCTGTCCGCTCAACTCCTTTACAATCTCGATGGCGCCCGATTGCTGCAGCTGGTTCTCGATGACCTGTCCCAGCAGTTGGCGGTCCCGGTCGACAAACAGAACCCGGATGGCGGTCTCGCCCGTCACCTTGAGGATGTTTTCCTGCACCAGCGACACCACGATTACGAGCACGGCCGGCATGAGAAACAGGACCAACAGGCCGGCTCTATCCCGGCTGAGAAGCAGCAGTTCCTTGAATATCGTGGCCGGCAGTCGTGTCATAGCGGATCAATCCCTCAGCTGTTTGCCGGTGAGCAACAGAAAGAGTCCTCCCAGGTCGGCACAGTCGGGGTACCGGGCGGTCAATTCCATCGGCGGACCTTGAACGATGATCTCTCCCTGATCGATGATCGCCACCCGCGAGCACAGCGACTGGGCCTCCTCCATGTAATGGGTGGTGTATATCATGCCGGTACCTTGCTGTTTGAGTTCTTTCAGCATCTCCAGGATCATGTTGCGTGACTGGGCGTCGATGCCGACCGTCGGTTCGTCTAAAAACAGCAGTTCGGGTTTGTGCAGAATGCCGGCGGCGATGTTGGCGCGCCGCTTCATGCCGCCGGAAAAGGTGACCACCCGTCTGCCGGCACTGGCCTTCAGACCGACCAGGTCAATGCATTCTTCGGTGCGCACTTTGAGCTCTTGACCCCTCAAACCGGCCAGCCGGCCGAAAAAATGAAGATTTTCGCGACAGGTCAGACTCGGATAAAGGGCGATATCCTGAGGCACCAGGCCAAAATGCTTTTTTGCCTGATACGTCTGTTTGAATATGTCGATTCCGCAGATCGCCACCTCACCGCTGTCGGGGCGCATCAGGGTGCTCATGATGGAAATCGCCGTGGTTTTACCGGCGCCATTGGGCCCCAACAGACCCAGGGCTTCACCCGCGTCGACATGCAGGTCCATATCCCGAAGCGCCGGTGCGGCCTCACCCGGATAGGTTTTTCGCAATTGTCTTACGACGAGCGGTCGCTTCGGATGCGTCTTCTTCACACGAAAGGCTTTCATTGAGGTTGATTTTTCGAGTCGGGACGTATAAAACAACACCCTTTAAGTGTATGTATAACCTAAACTCCGCCAATATCGAAGCAGAAAAATTTCAAACCGATGAAGATACTGCTCATAAACCCTCCCAACAGCGGCAAGAGCATCCCCGAAGAAGCCTATGGCATTCGCAACATCAAGATGATCTTCAGGGGAGAGCCTCTATCTCTGGAGGTCATTGCCGGAAACCTGAACGGCCACGAGGTCTGCATCGCCGATTTGAAGGCCGATCCGAACGCTCTGTGGGATTGTTATGCCGCGCTTCAGCCGGATTTGGTCGGCCTCACCGGGGTTACCTGCGAAGCCAATGCGGTGCTACAGATTGCGGCGGACGTCAAGCGGCGTTCAGATCCGGTTGTCGTCGTTGGCGGGCACCATGCCTCCTGTGATCCGGAATACTTCAACCGCGCAGAGATCGACTATATTGTCACGGGCCTGGGGAAACTGAGCTTTCGTGAACTGGTGAACACGCTGGAGCGCGGCGAAACGGGCGGCGATATCGCCGGTGTGGCCAAAACCGATCCGGGGCGGCTTCTCTCTTTTCGGCCGCGCCGCTACACGACGGCGGATCTGGTCGACGATGCGGCTCCGCGTTACGATCTGGTCGAACGGCACCGGGACACTTACGTGATGAGCGGTGTCGGCGGGAAAGCGGGATTCGTTGCCACGGCTTTCGGATGCACCCATCGCTGCCTTTTCTGCTCAATTCCCAACATGACCGGCGGCCGTTACCTGTCCCACGGAATCGAGGCCGTCCTGCGCGACATGCGCCTGTTGACGGATGTGCCTCTGATCCGTCTGGTGGATGCCAACACCTTCGGGGATGTCAAACTCGCCGAAATGCTGGGCCACCGGATCATCGCGGCCGATCTCAAAAAGCAGATCGTGGCGGATGTGCGCGCGGATACGGTGGTTCGGCACCCGGAGCTCTTCAGGATCTGGCGGCAGGCCGGTCTGGCGGCAGCGGTCATCGGTTTCGAAGAGATCAGCGACGAGCGCCTCGCGCAGCTGAACAAGCGTACCGAGGTGGCCACCAATGTCGCGGCCATGGCGATTCTAAAGGACCTCGGCATCAGGATCATCGGTGATTTCATCATCGCACCGGATTACGCGGAAGCGGATTTCGGCCGTCTCGAACGGTTCGTCGAAACCCACGCCATCGACCTGCCGCTTCCGGCCATCTTGACGCCGATTCCCGGAACGCCGCTCTACAAGAAATGGCAAGCCCAAATAACCATCCATGACCTGGAGTATTACACCTTCACCAATGCCGTGATACCGACGCGGATGGCGGAAAAGGAATTTTATAAGGCATATTCAGCCCTTTTGGAAAAATTTATCGGGCATTTAAAACACTGAGAAGAAAGACCTGTAATGGACGTCTTTATCAACGACATCGCCGCATTTCTGCCCAATGATCCCGTCGACAACGATGACATCGAGGATGTTCTCGGCCGGATCAACAATATTCCCTCGCGGGCCAAGCGGATCGTATTGAGGAACAACAAGATCGAAACGCGCTACTATGCGCTCAACCCGTCAACCCGGCGCCTGACCCACAGCAACGCCCAGTTGACGGCGGCCGCCATCCGCGGGCTGAAGCCTTATGCCGGCTTCAGCCCGGCAGACATCGAGTGCCTCTGCTGCGGCACGACCGCCCCGGACCTTCTTTTTCCGGGTCATGCCTTGATGGTTCTGGGTGAGTTGGAGATAGATGAATGTGAAGCCGTGACGACCGCCGGCATCTGCATTTGCGGCATGACCGCCTTGAAATTCGCTTACATGAACGTTGCCGCCGGCTTATCGGCTAACGCCGTGGCGACCGGGTCCGAGTTGGCCGCCTCTTTTTTGAGAGCCGATTTCATGACCCCTTTTCTCGCCGAAGGCGATCAGACCGATTTGGCCCGCCAACCTGTCCGCGCCTTCGACGCCGACTTCCTGCGCTGGATGCTCTCGGACGGCGCCGGGGCGGTATTTTTATCCGATCGTCCGAATCCCGACCGGATTTCGCTGAAAATCGAATGGATCGATCACAGCTCCTTTGCCGGTCAGCTGGAAACCTGCATGTATTCGGGCGGCATCAAGGCAGATGACGGGCGGGCCATCGGCTGGCGGGTGAAAGAGGATATCGACCCAGCATCCCGGCCCTACCTGTTCGCTGTGCGGCAGGACATCAAGCTGCTCGACAAACATATTGTCGCTACCATGGGCAAAGCGCTTTCAACCGTGGTGGCCAAACGCCGGATCACCCCGTCCGACATCGACTGGTTCCTGCCGCACTATTCCTCGGCTTATTTCCGGCCGAAATTCTACGATGAGATGAAACGGATCGGGTTCGAAATCCCTTACCCCAAATGGTTCACCAACCTGGCATCAAAGGGCAACACGGGCAGCGCGGCCATCTTCATCATTCTGGAAGAGATTTTCCACTCGGGGAATCTGCACAGGGGACAGAAGCTGCTCTGCTTCATACCGGAAAGCGGGCGCTTTTCACACTGCTTCATGTTGTTGACGGTCGTGTGATGTTTGCCGATGCACGGGCAATGAAGTCTTCATTCAGCGTTTTACGGGTGCCGCCCCGCGCCTGCTATTCTGAAACCGGCTGAGAGGAGCCGCGATCGTCTTTTCGTTTTTGTCCAGAGGTCAGAACGACCAGGCCGATGTCGCCGGCCAATCCGAATTTCAGACAGCCGATATGCTGATGGTCTATTCCCTGAACCGCGCGTGAAGGGGTCGTTTCGTGCCGCCGGTCACCGTCGATTGCAAGCCCGGAAGGATAACGCCGCCCGGTTTTGAGCATGATCGCGGCCAAGGCGATGTCAAAGGCCATTCCGACCGGCAGGTGGCCGTAAAGGTGCGCGAAGGAAGCACATTTTGTATTTAGCTGAAAGGAAGCCGTGCGGCAGCTGCCCGGATTGACGATCATCAGGGCCCCCGGTGGCATGTCGTATGGGCTGCCGTTCATGGCCTTAACACCGGCGGAGTCGACATGGGCATAGGAGGAAGGTTCTTCCGAATCTTTTTCCAGTACGAAAAAAGCGCTCCCTTCGCCGACCGGCGTTTGCGTGACGGAGGCCTCGGATGGGGGGCCGGATTTTCGTTCGGACTGCAGATGCTGCGTATAGAAACCCATTGCCCTGCTGAATTCATCTGCACCGCCCACCAGTACCGAATCGACCCGGTCTTCTTCGAGCCATTGGCAGGCCGCCAGAAAGGCCAGGGGGACGGACATGTCGTATTGGTTGATCGAGAGCGTCGGACCGTGTTCACCGAGAAAGGCAGCAATGTGAGCCGCCGCGGCACTGTGGACCGAGTTCGCAAACCGGATGGGTGAACTGCAGGGATCGTCTTCGTCGAGGGTTGTGTTCAGAAAATCAAAGGTGTCGCACGTGGAACCGTAACCGGTGGCGACGACAATTCCCATCCGGCCGCGCCGATTCTCGTCCAACCCGGCATCCTCTATCGCCAGATAGCTTCCCAGGAGCGCCAGTCGCGCGAAGTGATCGATTCTCCGCAGCGCCTTCCGCGGGACAAAATCAGCCAGCGAGGTGGTATCCGCCAGAAACCCGGAAATATCGGCCTGCAGGTCTGGCGTGCGGATCTTGAACGGTTTCTGCGGGATGACCGTGTTGTCTGCCGCCGCCATTTCGAGGGCCGACACGCCGCAACCGAACCCCCCCACAACACCGATGCCGGTTATCGTTGCCCTCACGTTCCGTTTTCCTCAATTCCCAGGACGAGCGCCGAGTTGTTGCCGCCGAAGGCCAGGGTATCAGAGATGGCGATGCTGCCGCTGATCGCCGTCACATCCGACACCGGTGATACAGGTAATTCAGGGTCGGGTGTTGAAAACCCGGCGCTCCCTGGGATTTTCCCCTGTTCCAGGCAGGCGATGGTCAAAACGGCGTCGATCGCGCCGGCTGCCCCCAGGGTGTGACCGATATAGCCCTTGGTCGAGAAAAACGGTGCCTGCGGAAACAGCTGGTGAAATACGTGTGCCTCGATACGGTCGTTATCCAGCGTGCCGGTGCCGTGTGCGTTGACAAACGCCATGTCCTCCGGATTCAGACTGCCGGCTCGCAGGGCCTCCATGATGGCCAACCGCAGACCTTTTCCTTCCGGATGCGGGGTCGTAAAATGGTAGGCGTCACTGGCCGCGCCGTACCCCAACACATAGGCTCGGGGAGACTTGCTCCTCCTGCGGACCAATTCTTCGGTCTCCAGAATCATCATGGCGGCGCCTTCCCCGAGATTCAAGCCGTTGCGGTCGGCATCGAAGGGTTTGCAGGGCGTGCGGTCGGAGTTCATGAGCGAAATAAAACCGTTATAGGTCACCTGATACAATTCGTCGACGCCGCCGGCAATAACGGCGTCGCAGATACCTTGGCGAATCCACGCGGCTGCCAGGCCGATGGCATCGGCACTGGCGGCGCACGCATTCACCACCGTCTGGCGGGGACCGGACAACTCGAACTCCTGGGCAATGTGAACGGCTGGATTGCTCAACAGGAATCGGTGATCCGGCGTGATAACGGGAATCTCAGCCTGTGCGACGGACTGTCGAAGCACCCGGTTGCCGATCGATTCATCTACGGATGAGCCGATGCATATGCCCACCCGTTCGGCGCCCAGCATCCGGCGGTCCAATCCGGCGTCTCGGATGGCTTCCGACACCGCCATCAGCGCCAGTTGGCTGTTGCGGAGCCGGCAGGCGTGATTGAGAAGGGTTGGGTCAAAAAAGGGATCCGGCACCTCGAAAACCGGATAGGGAGGAGACGAGGCAACGGCCAACCGGGAGGGCGGTGCCGGGTTGCGCTTTCCCCGGAAAAGAAAATCGGCACAGGACGGCAGGTCAAGGCCAGCTGCACACAGGCATCCCATACCGGTGATGGCGACGGGCCGCAAGCGCCTCATGCGGCCCTTCTTTTTTCGATAAAGGCGGCCAGGGAGTTGATCGACTGCAGGGCCGGCCGCCCCTCTTTCATATCACGTATTTCGACCCCGAAATTTTCTTTCACTTGGTAGACGATTTCGATCGCATCGACCGAATCGAGGCCGTACTTTTCGCCGAAGAGCGGTTCGTCGTCGTCGATATCCGAGGGGTCGATATCGATGAGGTCGAGTTCGGCGACCAGAATCTTTTTCAGCCTCTCTTTCAGGTCTATCGTGTTCATCTTGAATTTTTAGTCCGGTTCGACGTGAAAAAGGGTTTCAGGATACAACGCCTCTCAGTTCCTTGTAG
>JAQAZR010000358.1:0-14739 GCA_032127235.1 Deltaproteobacteria bacterium | reverse complement strand
GATTTTCTTGACGGCATCGATAAACGCCTTGCTGTTCGGCAGCGAGAAACACGGATTGGCGTTGGCGACGAAGAGCACCTGTACCGGCGGTTCCGTGCTCGAATTGACGGCTTCCGGAAGCCGATTCAGCAGATAACGGGCATGCGCATACGGCGTATCGCCGGCTTGATCGATCCGGCCTTGCTGCATACCGGCGGCGGCGAGGGCATCCATTTCCGGTTCCGGCCAGTCGATGTAGTCCGGTTCGGGTACCGCCCAAACGCCACCCTGCCGGCCGATACCGCCGACCAGGGCGTTAAGGGCATGGACAGCCATCACCTCCTGCAGGCTGCCGGGAGTCTGCCCCTTGCCGCGTCCGCAGACGGCGAGGGGTTGGCGGGCACCGGCAAAATCCCTTGCCAGCTTATCGATTGTCGACGGGTCAACTCCGGTAATCTTCGCGGCACTCTCGGTATCGTAATTTTCAAGTAACACCCGCTGCCACGAATCGAATCCGCTCGACTGGGTGTTGACAAAATCGGCGTTGTAAAGGGATTCCTTGACGATCACGCCGGCCAGACCCAGTGCCAGTGCGCCCTCGGTACCGGGGTTGACGGGGATCCAGCGGTCGGCTTTGGCCGCGGTTCGCGACTGGCGCGGTTCGATTTGAACCAGCTTGCCGCCGCTCTCGCTCCAGCGGCTGTGCGCCTGAAAAATATTGACCGGCGCCCCCCAACCGTCGAGCAGGCCGCTGCCGAAGCTCAGGACATAGTCGGCGCTTTCAAAATCGAACCCGGCCGTGGCGCGGACCCCCTGCATCAGGTACAGCGTCAACTCGTAGGTGTCCTGAATGGACGGGAGGCGGAAAAACTGGGGCGACCCGTAAACCGTTAGAAACCGGAGCAACAGCTCCGGTACCGTGCCGCGGTCCGTGTCGGCGATACAAGCGACGCGGTGGGACTGCCCGGCATCCCTCAGTTCCTTGAGCCGGGCGGAAATCTCACCCAGGGCCTCTTCCCACGAGACCTCGACCAACCGGCCGGCGATTTTTTTCATGGGGCCCTTAACCCGGGTCGGACCGTAGAGCAGCTGGGCTCCAGCCAGCCCCAACGTGCACAGGCCGCCGTCGTTGATCGGATGGCCCGCCAACCCTTCGATTTTAACCACCCGGTCGCCGACCTTGCGAACACTGATGCCGCAACCACCCGGACAAAGCGTGCAGGCAGAGGTGACGTGCGTGACCTCACCTTTTTCGGGGACCGGCACCCAGGGCCACATCTGGGTCCAGATGGCTATATCATCGGTCAGTTTCCAGGGCAGCGGCGACAGTGCGGTCCCTGCGGCACCACCGATTAAAAACGACAAGAAGCTTCTTCTGTCAATCTTCATCGATTCATCCCCTTATGCCTGAGCAAGCTGCAAAAATTTTAATTTATCCTAATCATTTACCTCTGTGAGCGGCGCCAGCAAAAGGGCTTAGTTGTGGCACACAAAGCAGCCGCCCCTGCGGGTTTGTACACTGCCCTGGTTGACGTTTTCCTGCACGTGGCACCGGGAGCAGTCATTCATTTTCATCCGGTCCCAACTGTTGCGTTTAATGCCCGCAATGTTGTGCCCCCAGATATCGCGGCTGTAGCGGCTGATCCGGTTGTATTGATAGGGTCTCAACTCTTCGCTCTCGCCGATGTGACCGTGGCAGGTAACGCAGTCCATTCCGGCCTTCTTGATATGCGCGGCGTGCGAGAAATAGACACAGGGGGGCTGCTTTGAATAAATCAACCAGGGAACTTCGCGACCTTTTTGGACGAACTCGCTGACGAAATATTGCTCGGCTTCGCTGCCGCCCTGCACCTCTTCATGGCAGTCGATGCACTGCGCAAGCTTGGGCGCACCGGCATAGCTGCCGTCCTCGCGGAAGAAATGGCAGCTCTCGCAGCCCGCATCGACCAGTTCGTTGTGCAGCGCATGGTTGAACTCGACCGGTTGTTCCTTCTGGGAATAAAGGAGCTTGGGAAAGACCACCCATCCCACAACCAGGCTGGCGACGAAGCCGACAATAAAAAACAGGATGATCGACGCGCCGGATCCATCCTGCTTTTTATCTCCATTTCCCGAAGACGCCGTTTCCGCTACCTCACCGGCTGCATTTTTCGATTCCGTCCTGTCAAGATCGTCTGCTGTACCCATGGATACTCCGTCTGTGATTGATTGGTAGTGTCACGGCCTGACGGAGGCTGCAACCAACCGTCTTGCTCCGCATGACGCCGTCTGCGGGCGGCCGAACCGAAGCGGCAATTGAACCATAAGCACTACAGAGCGTCGTTGCGGCATGGCTGCCTGACGCATCCGGCAGTACCTTTGACCGGGGGGCAAAATTTTGGGTTGTGTACCTTGAGAGCCCGTCTTTGTCAAGGGAAAATCATTGCCCCATGGCCCCGTAACTGTGCAAGCCGGGAAGCAGATTGACGCCGAAATAAGTGAACAGCACGGCAGCAAATCCGATCACTGAAAGATAGGCGATGCGGCGACCGTGCCAGCCGCGCATCAGCTTGGCATGCAGGAGCGTTGCATAGATGAACCAGGTGATCAGTGACCAGGTCTCCTTTGGATCCCAACCCCAGTAACGACCCCAGGCGGAATTGGCCCAAACGGCTCCCGAAATGATACCGACCGAAAGAAACAGGAATCCGAACATGATCATCTGGTGAGTCAGGTCATCAATCACCTTCGGTTTCGGAAAACGGTCGAGCAACGACCCTTTTTGGTCCGGTTCACGTTGTCGGATGAGGTACATGATGCTGAGCCCGAAAGCGACGGCAAAAGCGGCATAACCGATAAAACAGGTAATCACATGCGCGATCAGCCAGTTGCTTTTCAATGCCGGCAGCAGCGGTTGGATGCGGTCACTAATGTTGGGGGACAGAGAGGCGTAGGCCATTGCCATGAAGGCCAGCGGCATGGTGAAGGCCCCGATGACACGATTCCCGTAGCGGCGTTCGATGAAAAGATAGAGCAGGGTAATCGTCAAGGCAAAAAAGACCAGCGATTCATAAAGGTTCGACAAGGGGGCGTGACCAATCCCCATCCGGTAAGACTCCACCCAGCGCATGACGATCCCCGCGGTGTTGCCGATCAGGCCCAAAAGCGCCACCCAGGTCCCCAGTACACCCGGGGTCTGGCGCCTGAAAACGAAGCCCACGAGGTACAGAAATGCAGAAAAACCGTACACAAAAGTGGTAATGGAAAGTGTCAGCGAGCTGTTCATTGGTCATCCTTTGTGGTGTTCTGGTCGGTTGTGACCGGTGAGTCCTCCGGTCCGTCACCGGTTTCGATCAATTCATCGACGATGGTTTCGACCTTTCTGCGCATGCCGAGCTTGTTCTTGTTGGCGTTGCCTGACACCGTCACAAGGCTCTGCCGGCCGCTGCGGACCACCTCGATGCACAGTCTCTGATGCGACATGAAAAAGGTGATAATACAACCGATGATCATCAACACAAAGCCCGTGTAGACGACCCAGACACCGGGGTCCCTTGTCACCTGCAGTCCGGTATAGAATCGTTTGGTCTGCTGGCCCGGCAGGGAGCCCATATCATCGATCGAAATCAGGACCGCATCATTGCGTTGGGGATTGATCATGGGACCCATGCGATCGAAACCTGGAAATTTCAATGGAAGGACCACTTCCACCGCCACACCGTTTTTCTGGGCCAGCGTACCGATTATGGCCGGGCCCAGTTCCTTGCCTCGGAAGTCATAGCTATCCTTGAATTCTTTGATTTCGAATTCGCCGAGGTCTTCCGGTATGGTGATTTTCTCCCCGATACGCACCTTCTTGTTATAGACCATGCCGGTTTCTTTGCTGGTGAAACTCAAATCGATCTCTTCGGGCACAGCGGTTATCGAGCGTTCTGGAGGCAATTCACCGTAACTGGATTGAAAAAAATTGATCCCTTTGTAGCGCAGCGGATGATTGACCAAGATGTCTTTTTGCAAGACCGTCTGCCCGTTTTCGATAATTGACAGGCGGCTGCGATATTCCTTGGGCATGCCGGAGGGGTAGAAACTGACATCGAAATCCTCGCAGCGGATGTCGAAGCCCAGTTGAATCGGCTTGCCCGAGTTCCTGAGAAGAACCGTGTGGGTCATTTCCCCCTCGGCGATATTGACGAATCCCTCGAAACCGAACAGAGAACCGAGCAACCCGCCGATCAGCAAAATAACCACGCTGGCATGGACGATGTAGACGCCGAGTCGGGTCCAGCGCCATTTCTCGGCAAAAAAGACAAATCCGTCCGCGGTCGTGTCGCTGCGGTGATAAGTGAACTTTTTCGTCAAGAAGCCCTCGATGACCGGACTCAGCTCTTGTGCCGCGCGAGGGTCCTTGCGACTGATTTTGTGTTTGTCGCCGCGGTATCGGGCCAGATTGAACTGCGGATGCTTGGCGAAGACGATTTTCAAGGCAGCGGAAAGGCGGTTCAACGAACAGACGATGATATTGACCGTCAGCAGAACCAAGAGCAGCTGGAACCACCAAGAATGGTACATGTCGAAAATATCGAGGATCTCGAACAGTCGGTAATAGAACTCGCCGAACGCCCGGCGGTAATTCTCTGGGCTTTCATTTTGCGGGATGAGCGTACCGATTATCGAGGTGGCTGCCAGCGTCATCAAAAGGGTGACGGTAAGTTTTACGGAAGCAAAAAAACGCCAGAGTCCACTGGGTTTCGGAGAATCGCCTGGAATCTCCTTGGTGTCCATTATATGTCCTTTCCAAGGGTGATTTTCTTAATCGCAAGTTTTGTTTCATACAAAATTGCAGCGCCCATTGCAACGGGAAAGGAGAACCGGCAGCAATTCTCGATGAAAATAAGAAACATGCTGATGACGCCGGGTGACCGGATTTCAATCCTGCCTTAGGCGGGACAAAACTCGTGCAAAGAGAGTATAAAACCGAACAAGCAACGGGTATCGAATCGGAAACGCGGCTGGATAAACGGCACTTCGGCAAAAGGTCAGATAGTGGGAACGCGGCCTACGGGCAACCTGTCTTCGAAATCAAAAAGTCTTCAATTGCCGACTCCAGAATCGGCGGCAAACTGAAGACTTTTGATATCGGAATCAATGAATCTGAATCGCAGATCGTTTCGCCGTTCAATGCTCGAAATGATCCACGCTCAATTTGATGGGGGGCAGAAACGTCAACCTCTGCGCTCAGATGCGTTTGGAATGCGACAAAATATGCTAAGCTTTTGTGTAGATTCCCCGGGACATGGATTTGATCGACCCCTTTTTGGTTAATTTGTAGAGGGCATTGCTGAGCTGTCGCGGGTTCAGAGTTGTTTTTTCTTTCAACTGCGCGATGGAAATTCCTTTTCTGCTTTTTTTGATGACATCAAAAACCGAATTGAGTACCGTTTCACCCTTATCTACGTTTACCGTTTTTACCTTCTTGACAGGGGCTGCTTTTGTAACCTTGGGTTTTGCCTTGGGTTTTGCCTTGGTACTCTTGGAAGCGGTTTTTTTCGCCGCAAGACCCTTGTCGACTTGTTTCGAAAGCTTTTCTACCTTCATTGAAAGGGCTGCGAGGTGTTTGGCAATACTCTTCAACTGATTACTTGCTTGCGTCATTTCGTCATTCCTCCCTGTTCATGTAAGATTTTTGGCACAATCTCTGTTTTGCTTCACTGTAGTATATATCGACCTGTTCAAATGTCAACAAATAAAAACGAATTTTCGACAATTAATTCAGCGTAATAAAGACATGGCAACAGTATTTGGTGCTCTTTCCGAAAAAGTCGAGTCGGTGAAGAAAGCTTTCTGGATGTGCATCTGTGAATCACATCACCGTCCTGCTGTACAACACCTCAGATTCGTGCTATTGGGTACAGAGAACAATCGGGTCCCGTACTATCCCATTCCTGTTGGATTCCGTGCGGAGATCACAGCATCTTCAGTCGTTGGCAACGCCCGCAAACATAGGCTTTAAGGGAAGTTAAAAAACAAATGAGTCCGAAACCAAAACACATCGATTACAAGAAAGAGCTCAATACCGCCCAGCTCGAGGCGGTGATGTTCGACGATGGGCCGCTCTTGGTTATAGCCGGTGCCGGCAGCGGCAAGACCAGGACATTGACTTACCGTGTTGCGCGCCTGGTCGAAGCCGGTGTGCCGCCAGCGGCCATTCTTCTTCTGACCTTCACCCGCAAGGCATCGGCAGAAATGCTCACCCGTGCCTGCCGATTGCTCGACGAGCGGTGTGGAAAAGTCTCCGGCGGTACCTTTCACTCTTTTGCCAACGCAATCCTGAGACAGTACGCTGCTGTGTGCGGCTTCGGCTCCGGATTCTCCATAATGGACCGGGCGGATGCGGAAAGCCTGATCGGAATGGTCAAGAAAGAACTCGGTCTTTCCGCCAAGAAGCGCGCGTTTCCACGAAATCAGACACTCGCCAATATCTTCAGCCGGGCGGTCAACAAGGGTTTGAGTGTCGATGAGGTCGTCTTCAACGACTTCCCTCACTTCGCCTCCGCGGCGGACGACCTGACGACGCTTTTCAGCCAGTACTCAGAACGTAAACTGCAGCTCAACTTCGTCGACTACGACGATCTTTTAGTCTATCTTTACCGTTTGCTGCGAGACCGGTCCGATATCCGTCAAAACATTTCTGCGACCTATCGCTACATCATGGTCGACGAGTATCAGGACACCAATCATCTGCAGGCCGAAATTCTATACCACCTGGCCGACCGGAACCACAATGTGATGGCGGTCGGAGATGATTCTCAGAGTATTTATGCTTTTCGGGGTGCCAATTTCAAGAATATCATCGACTTTCCCCGTATATTTCCGGGCGCCACGATCATCGGTCTGGAAGAAAACTATCGCAGTGTCCAACCGATCCTGTCATTGACCAATGCCGTCATCGATCGTGCGGCTGAAAAATACGAAAAAAAGCTTTTCACCCGTCGGAAGGGCGGCACCCGGCCGTGCCTGGTGGACACGGTCAGCGAAAACAACCAGTCACGGTATGTCGTCGACAAGGTCCAGGAAATCGCGAACACCGGTGTGCCCTTGAACCAGATCGCCGTTCTTTTCCGCGCCAGTTTTCACTCTTTCGACTTGGAGATCGAACTGGCGCGCGAGCAGATGCCGTACGTCAAGGTCGGCGGGTTTAAATTTATGGAATCGGCCCATATCAAAGACCTGTTGGCCCACATGCGCGTTGTTCTGAATCCTTACGACAGAATCAGCTGGTACCGACTGCTGCTGCTTTTGGAAAAAATCGGTCCGAAATCCGCCCACGACATTTATGAAGCGGTGTCCGCTGAACGCGCCGGAACCGCCGGCATCATGACCGCCGTCAGCGGGAGAAAGAGACCGGCGGGACTCGAACGGCTGGCAGAGCTGTACGCCGCTATCGACGCTCGACCGCTGAGTGTAGCCGAGATGGGAGAGACGGTCCTGGCTTATTATCTTCCGATATTAAAGCGCAGATACGACGACCATCCCAAACGGCAGAAGGATTTGGAGCAACTGTTGACCATCATGATCCGCTATGATGAGCTTGATGATTTTCTGTCCGATATGGCTCTGGAACCGCCTGCCGCCAGCGTCGAAGGGTATCTGTCGACTGACGGAAGCGACGGCGACCGGCTGGTTCTCTCGACGATTCACTCCGCTAAAGGCCTCGAGTGGCATACGGTTTTCATCATCTGGGCTGTTGACGGCCGCTTCCCATCGGTTCGTGCGCTCGACAATACAGCGGAACTCGAAGAAGAACTGAGGTTGATGTATGTCGCAGCCACACGGGCCAGAGACAACCTCTTCATTACCTACCCGAGCCAGGTTTTCGACCGCAGCGCCGGACTCTATTTCGGCCGTCCGTCGCGCTTCGTCGACAGACTGCCGCAGGAGGTCATCGAGTCCTCTTCGGTTTCTCCTTGGTAACCCCGGTCCGGCTATTCGGAAAAATATTCGACGGTGTAGACTTTGACAGTAAGGTCGCCGGTTTTCCAAGAATTCTTTTCCAAACCGGCCTTAAGGCAGAGGTGCTCCAAAAAGGATGTCGTATCGGGAAGCTGTTCCCAGACTTGCGGTAAAAATGTTGCTGAATGCCACGCTCTTGAAATGATGACGCCATGGATCCCCGGCTGAAGTTTTTTGAGCAGATCGTCGCCATCGTCGTATTTCAGTGCGACTGGCACAGAGAGCACGCTAATCTCGATATCGACTGCCGGCAGCTCATCTGCTTCCAGCGGTGGGAAGCGGGGGTCTCTGAACGCGCTGTTGCGCGCACTATCCTCCACTCCGGCCAGAAGCGAACGCGTCGCTTCGATCGTACCGATGCAACCGCGCAACGCTTTGTTTTTGTGAAGGGTCACAAAACAGCCGCATTGCTCCTGTAAAGCAGCCGAGGGGTTGGCCGGTCGTATCACTTCATCACCGCCGACCAGTTCGGCGGTGATGGCGCTTCGGGCCAGCTTCAGCAGGCAATTGCGATCGTCATCCGACAAGGTCTGGATTGTCATGATGGCAGCATGGATTGATAAGCGCAAAAAAAACGCGGGATCAACGGAGAAAGACCCACCAGATGTAAATGCTCAACACCAGCAAGGCAAAAAACGCCGAGAGGTATGCCGTCCAGTTCACCGTTCGCTTGGCCATGCCGTGGGAATCGACTTCCCCGAGCCTCGATTTGCACGAAGGGCATTGGGTCACCCGCAGCGACACATAGGTGTAACATTCGGGACACCTTTTGGTCGCGTAAATGAGGCTCTTGTCTTTCGTTTCGGATGTCATCTCCAAGTAAACTCCTTCGAAACCGTTTGCGTGATTCAAAATCGGCCGCATTTTTATTATTTTACACGATTTCGACAGAGTTAAAAACAGATTTTTTCAGCCGTCGCCCTCGATGTTCTCGATTGCATCCCGACGGTGCGACTAACGAACAAGGAAAAAATCCATTGCAGGTGAACACTAGTTGAGGTAGCTATCATTGATTGTGATCTCACCGCCGTTTCGCAGCTCGGCCAACCAGTCCGTGACCGCACGGTATTGCTTCTGCTCGCGTAATTTCTCCTTCACGTCCGCTTTGTCCTTTTTGAAATCTTCGGCCGAAGGTTCCTTGCGACCGTCGAATTCCACGACGTAATACCCGTTGTTGCCCTCGAAAACCTTTTGCGGCCATCGGTTTTGGGGCGACAAAAGAAAAGCCGCATCCGAGAGCTCCGGGTTGTTTCCGATTTTAGGCACCGGCGTCTTGCGGGTAAAAAATCCGGTGGTGTCCACCGGCAACCCCGTTCGGGCACTCTCGTCATCGAACGATTTACCGGCTTGCAGCGCGGCCAGAAACGCTTCGGCTTCCGCCCGCGCCTTTTCATTCTGTTTCTCCTTGATCAGGTCCGCCCGCACCCGCGGGGCCACGTTTTGCAGTTCGGGAACTTGCGAGTCCTTCTTGTCTGTCACCTGCAGGATGACGTACCCGTCGCTCAGCTCCTGTATCGGGCTGATATCATTAACGGAGAGCGCGAAAGCGGCGGCCGCAAATTTCGCACCATCCTTGATTCCATTGACCGGACCTTTCTGGGTAAAAAAGCCGGTTTCCGCGATGGCCAAATGTTGGTCCGCGGCATTTCGAACCAGGTCGTCTCCTTGAAAAGAATTGTCGTAGATCGACTCTGCCGTTTCATAGGCCAGTGCCTTGGCGCGTTCGTCGGTCAGTTTGCGCCGGATATCGTCACGGGCGGCCTCGAAGGAAGTGGTGCTCGCCTCGTTGACCTTTTCGACCTTGATGATATGCCACCCGAAACGGGTCTGCACCGGTTCGCTGACATCTCCGGCTTTCATCGCGAAGGCTTGATCTGCAAAGGGTTTGACCATGGCGTCCTTGCGGAAAGCCCCGAGATAGCCGCCGTTCGCGGCAGTGGGACCCTCCGAGTATTTTTTGGCCAACTCTGCAAAGTCTCTGCCTTCCCGGGCCAGCTTGAGGACTTCCAGTGCTTTCTGGCGGGCCTCCTCCACACTTTTTTCCCCGGCCTGCGGGTCGACTTTTATCAGGATGTGTCTCGCTTCCACTGTTTTGGGGGTGTAAAACTCATCTTTATTGTTGTCGTAATAGGTCCGCAGTTCCTCTTCGGTAAGTGACACCCGATCCGCATAAGTCTTCGGATCGACAAGGACATACCGTGCTTTGAGTTCCACATCGGTTTTATAGTTTTCTTTGTGGGCCTCAAAAAAGGATTTGACCTCATCTTCGGTCGGATTGATGTCCTGGTAGTGGTTTGCTGCAAATTTTACGAAACGAAGATCGACCGAGGCATTGTTCCATTTGTACCAATCCAGCGTTTCGGCATCGGAAACCTTCACGTTCGACGTCACGAATTTGCTCAATTTGTCAACCAGCATGGCGCGCTTCTGATCGGCCTCGAACGCATCCTGAGTCAAGTGAAGGCGGCTTAACACATATTCGTAGCGTTTTGGATCGAAGAGCCCGGCGGTTTGAAAGGCCTCGATTTTAGCGATCGATTCGGCCAGTTCCTGGTCACTGACGCTGATGCCCAGATTCGCGGCCTCAGCCAGCATCAACTTCTGGTCAATCAACTGGTTCAGGGCCTGCTCTTTCAGCCGCAGCCCCTTGATCGTCTCCTCGTTCAACGACCCGCCGAAATTGCGGCGAACCTGTTCGACCAAATTATTGTATTGGCGGTTGAACTCCTCGAACCGGACCGGATCGCCATTTACAGTCGCTATTTTGACATCCCGGCGGTCTTGATAGATACCGTAGCCAAAGGGGATGAACGCGAGAATCACCGCTCCTAGTATGAACTTGATGATCCAGCTACCGGCGTTTTTTCGCATTAGACTGAGCATGTTGATCCTTTCTTAAAAACAGGGAATATGACGGCGCCGTGGCCCCGACCGACTGCACCCGTTGTCTGGACGATGCCGCGGTCTCGACATTAAGGAGGCCGGCTGAAAGGATGACGACGCCACTGGAGGTTTGTCGGAAAACACGCGGATGGAAGTTACTCACGGGCTGGCCGGGATCATACGATAACCCCTCGCGGGGGTCCGTTACGATCGAGTTTTGTTCCCACCGAGCCCGAACAAAAGGAACACAAATATTCATATTTATCGCCTTCGGGCAAGACCAGCAACAGCCGTTTTCGAACCGGAACGGCGCGGCGGCAGTTCGCACAGTAAAGCTCGGTGGCGTCGAACTGTTTATAGGCTGCGGTAGGGCCGTCGGGACGGGCTCTGCCACCGGCAAAGGTGAAAGTGGTCTTCGGCTTCATCGATCTGGCAATTCGGGTTACGGGTTAAAAGGCTTAAATGCCCTTCTTTTTTGTCCACGATGTGCGACGGTTTAATCAAGATTTTAAGAGAAAAGAATAATATTTTCAATCCTCCCATTTGTCAACAGGTCAAAGGCACCGGCACGGCACAATTGGATCGATTTACTGGGTCGCCGTCGAATCGAACCGAGGGGTTGCGGTACTGCGGCGCAGCAGTCGCCGGGAGTGAAAATACCATGCAACAGTGGACAAATAAGAGTTGACACACATTTGCGGACTTGTTAACGTACGGCCTGTTTTTGGGGCTGTAGCTCAGCTGGGAGAGCGCATGACTGGCAGTCATGAGGTCAGGGGTTCGATCCCCCTCAGCTCCACCAGAAAATCAATCGGCACGGCTGACCCCCTTTGGTTGGCCGTTTTTTTTATGCACAGCTCTATACTTATGAAAACCACGGAATCGAATTCAACCTCGCTCATGTCGACTGCCGAGCTCCCCGCCTGCCGCCGATGCCGTCGTTTCACCATGTTGTGTGTTATCGGCTTGGCTTTGCTCGCGCCCGGCGGCGACGAAGGCCGGGCAGCCGAGCATCCCGGTGAGGTTTCGAACTCCGGCGTTTCAGCGACCGAGCCACAGGCATTCCCGGTGGTGCACATCTACTTTGCCGATCGAAACGGCCGTTACCTGCAGGCCGAGGAACGGATCTTCGCCGGATCTGAAGGGGAGATCGACCGGGGCAGAGCGATCATAGAGGCCTTGATTAAAGGCCCAAAGCCCGGCCTGATGCGAACCATACCCGCCGGCACCCAGCTGCGCGCTTTTTATCTGGCACCCGGAAGGCGGGCATACGTCGATCTTTCCGAAAGTATCACCGAGCAGCATCCGGGAGGGTGCAGATCTGAAATATTGACCCTATATTCAATCGTTAATTCACTGATATTGAACATGCCGGAAGTTTCAACGGTGAAGATCCTCGTCGGCGGCAGGGACGTGCCGACCCTGGCAGGTCACATCGATATCCGGTATCCCTTCACAGCCGACATGTCGTTGATAAGATGAGTGACAAAAGCAAAATAAACCGCATCCGCAACATTGGCATCATCGCCCATATCGACGCCGGTAAAACGACGGTAACCGAACGGATCCTTTATTACACCGGCCGATCACATAAACTCGGTGAGGTTCACGACGGTGAGGCCGTCATGGACTGGATGCCCGACGAGCAGGAGCGCGGCATCACCATAACCTCGGCCGTCACGACCTGTCATTGGAAAGAGGCCGAAATCCAGATTATCGATACGCCCGGACACGTCGATTTTACGATCGAGGTCGAACGCTCACTGCGGGTGCTCGACGGTGCCATCGGCGTATTTTGTGCAGTCGGTGGTGTGGAGCCGCAGTCCGAAACCGTCTGGCGCCAGGCAGATAAGTACAAGGTGCCCAAGATGGCCTTTGTCAACAAGCTCGACCGGGTAGGAGCCAATTTCTTCGGCACCGTCGAGATGATGAAAGAAAAGCTCCATGCCAATCCGCTGGTCCTCCAGTTGCCGGTGGGGACCGAGGATGATTTCAGCGGCGTTATCGACCTGATCGAGATGCGGACTATCGTCTGGGACGACGAAACCCTGGGGGCGAGTTACCAAATAGAAGACATCCCCGAGTCGATGATCGACAAAGCCCGTCAATACCGGGACCACCTCGTCGAGACCGTGGCCGAGCAGGACGACGTCATCATGGAGGCCTATCTCTCCGATGCGGCTATTGCACCGGAGGTCCTCCAGGCAGCCATTCGCCGGGCGACGTGCGACTTGAAGCTGGTACCGGTGCTGTGCGGCTCCGCTCTTCGGAACAAGGGCATCCAACCCCTGCTGGATGCCATCGTTCGGTTCCTGCCGAGCCCGATCGAGGTCCCACCGATCAAAGGCATCAACCCTGAAACAGGCGACACCGTCACGTGCAAGAGCAGTGATACAGCTCCTCTGGCCGCGCTGATCTTCAAAATTTCGATGATGGAGGGTCGCAAACTATCCTTCGTTCGCGTTTACAGCGGAAAGTTGAAGGCCGGTGATGACATCTATAACCCGTCCCTGAAAAAAACGGAGAAACTCTCCCGCATATTGCGGATGCACGCCAACAAGCGCGACCGCATCGATATGGCCGGGGCCGGCAGTATCGTCGGGGTCGTGGGACTCAAGGTATCTTCCACCGGCGAAACGCTTTGCTCGGCCAAACACCCGGTTTTACTGGAACGCATCGAGTTTTACGAGCCGGTCATCTCGATCGCCATCGAACCGAAGACCCACGCCGACCAGGAGAAGATTTCACAGGTCCTGGAGAAATTTCTGGCCGAGGACCCGACCCTGCGCGTTCGCCAGGACGAAGATACCGGGCAGACGATATTGTCGGGCATGGGTGAACTTCATCTCGAAATTATTATCAGCCGCATGCAGCGCGAGTTCAACACTCAGGTCAACGTCGGCAAACCGCAGGTGGTGCACCGGGAGACCATCGAGACGGAAGCGGAAGGAAACGCCGTTTTTGACAAGGAAATCGCCGGTCAACGTCAGTTCGGCGAAGTGACCCTGCGTCTGAAACCGCTGCCGAGGGGCTCGGGAGTGCGCTTTGCTTCGCGGGTCGGCGCCGAAACCATACCGGAGATCTTCATTCCAGGCATCGAGAAAGGTGTGCTGGAATCGCTTGAAAGTGGAACGCTGATGGGATATCCGGTCGTCGATGTCGACGCCATGCTTGTCGGCGGCTCCTTTCGCGAGTCGAATGGAACCGAACTGGCCTACAAGGTCAGCGCATCCATGGCCTGTAAAAACGCCCTGAACAACGCCAAGCCCTATCTTCTCGATCCGATCATGAAAGTTGAGGTCTTCGTTCCGGAAGCGTTCACGGGAGAGGTGATCGGAGACCTGAATGCCCGTGATGGAAAAATCGAGGCCATCGAATCACAGGCAGGCATCCAGGTCATCAAGGCGGTCGTGCCGCTGGCACAGATGTTCGGCTATTCCACGGTGCTGCGCTCGGCGACCCAGGGTCGCGGAACGTTCACCATGCAGTTCTCTCACTTCGATCGTCCCTGAGCGCCGTCTTTTAGGGTTCTTTCAATGCCGTGAGTATTTGCTTGATTTCTTTGAGGCGTTCCTCGATTTCGCGACGCTGATCGGGATCCTGCGTTTTTTCCAGGGCCTGTTTGAAGTGAATCCGGGCGTTGGTATAGTCGTGCTTCAGGTAATAATATTGCCCCAGGTTCAAGTAGGCCTCGACCATTTTCCCTTCCTGACCGTAAGCTTTCCCGAGAAAATAATAGACCTGTTTGGCTACGATTGCCTGTTTTTTCAGGCGTTCAAACGCCGCCTGGGCCTCTGCCGGCTGGTCGAGCTCCAGACGGGTGCGCCCCAGGAAAAACAGTGCTTCCGGTTCCTGGGGATCGAGGCTGAGCGCACTCGCAAGCGTCGT
>JAQAZR010000357.1:0-10317 GCA_032127235.1 Deltaproteobacteria bacterium | reverse complement strand
CCGGTCCGGGCGATCGAGCCGGCGCTGGCAAAAAAAGTATACGGACTCGTAATGACCGCATCGCCATATCCGATACCGGCGGCCATCAGTGCAATCAGCAGCGCATCCGTACCCGATGAGACTCCGAGCGCATAAGAGGTGGTGCAGTAAGCCGCTATCTTTTTTTCGAGATCCTCAACGCGCGAACCCAGGATAAATTGCTGGCTTTCGTAAACCTCCTCTGTAACCTTCAGGATCTCGTCGCGAATACCGGTGTATTGCGCTTTCAAATCGAGCAGCGGTACCTTCATTCCACCTCCTTCACCTCTTTTCATCCTGCGCCAGCGTCACCTGAATAACGACCAACGATTCGCGGCCTCGGTTCTCGATCTGCAGGACTTCTCCGGCGGCGACGGTGAAGGTGCTGCCACGTTCCACCTCAAGCTCACCGGTGCGCCCGGTTCCCTCGACCACAGTCAGAGAGCACGCCTGTTCGGCAACGCCATGGCAGGCGGCGTCGGGGTGGATGATCAGGCGGATGACGTCGCCCCCCTTCCGTCTATCCAAAACCGTCAGACTGCCCCAGGTATGGACAATCGTTCGGTGATGGATGGTCTCAGTGCGGCCGTTCTCCTTCAGGCGCGCCACGATCGATTTGACATCGCGGCTGGTGTCGATGTCGGACACAAAGATCGAATCCGGTGTTTCGACGATCACCACGTTATCGAGGCGGTTGGTGGCAACCAGGCGTTCACGCGACATGATAAAGCAATTGCGCGTTTCTTGAGCGATAACGTCACCATCGATGACGTTGTTGTCTTTATCCTTGGGAAGAAATTCATATAGGGATTTCCAGGACCCGATGTCGCTCCAGCCGAAGTCGGACGGCAGCACGGCCCCCTTGCGGGTGCGCTCCATAATGGCGTAATCGATCGATATGTCGGGCAGCCGACTGTAATCAGCCGCTTCGAAGTGTTCACCGGAGAGGTCGATCCCCATCATCTTGTCCAGCAGGTCCGGCTGATACCGTTTGAACTCTTCCAGGATGACCGATGCCCGGAAGGCGAACATGCCGCTGTTCCAAAAAAAATTGCCCGCTTCGAGATATCGGCGGGCTGTCTCAAGATCCGGTTTTTCCACGAATCGCTCCGCCTTCAGGGCCCCGCCGGACACATCGCCGCCCCCTTCGATATAGCCGTAGCCGGTTTCCGGATAGTGGGGCGTCATACCGAAGGTCACCATGTAACCGTTGTCGGCCAGGCTGATCGCTGACCGCAATCGGTCATGAAAGGCAGCCACATCTCTGATGACGTGGTCGGCCGGGAAAACGCACAGAACCGCCTCTTTTTCCAATTGCAGGATCTTCAGGACCGCCAGCAATATGGCCGGAGCGGTGTTGCGGCCGCAAGGCTCGCAGATGATCCTGTCACCGGCCGCAAGGCCGATTTCCTGTAGATGGCGGGTGATCTCATCCCGGTGCTCCCGCCCGCAGACAATCCGGATGTTGTCCGCAGCCGTTACCGGCAAAAGACGCTTTACCGTCGCCTGAATCAGAGAGTCACCACCGAAAAACTTGACCAATTGCTTCGGGTTCAGATCCCTTGAAACCGGCCAGAGTCGGGTCCCGACACCGCCGGCCAGTAAAACCGCATAGACGGGTGTTTCAGTATCTGCCATTGGATTTATACCCCTTGTAACCGTTGCGGTTGGGCCCGGCGTTCGGTGCCGCGGCGGCAACCGCACTGCAGACCGTCTCGACGGCATTGTAGCCGAGCAACCGATTGACCTCGCGGGTCAGCAGCGATCCCGCCTGCAGCTTGATTCGTTCGGGCAGACCGATCACCGTATCGGTGCCTTGCCGATCGCGCAGGTGCAGGAAAGCCCGGCACGAGCCCGGGTGCTGCAGGAGTTTTTCCTGCAGCCTCACGAGCGCCTCACGATCGGTCCGCGTCATGTCCACGTGAAAATGGATGCTGGCCGTCCAGGTTTCTTCAGCCTTGTTCATAGGGATGATCGCATCGGCAATCACCTTGATAGACTGCTCATCCTTTTGGAGGCGCCCCTGGACGAGGATCGCGTTGTCCTCGACGAGAAGATCACCGGCGCCGGCATAGAGCGCAGAAAAGACGATGGCCTCCACCGCTCCCTGCATGTCCTCGATGGTCACAAACGCCATCGAATCACCCTTCTTGGTCTTGATGGTTTTGACGGCGGCGACGATGCCGCCGATTCTCACCATCCCGCCGTCGGTGCTCTCCTTGATACTCATTGCATTGACGTTGGTAAACTTCTCCAGCACGGATTGGTAATCTTTCAATGGGTGACCGGAGACGTAAAAGCCCAGGGCTTCTTTTTCGAAAACAAGGCGTTGGCGCTCATCCCACTCCTGGATCTGGGGCAGTTCCGGAAGGTTGATCGCCGGTTTATGCTCACCCAAGTCAAAGAGGCCCATTTGGGGATCGTTTCTTTCTTTCTGAACGCGTTGACCGTATTCCAGCGCCTCTTCGAGAGCCGCCGTCATCTGCGCACGCTTGGCACCGGTGGCATCGAACGCCCCGCACTTGATGAGGCTTTCGATCACGCGCTTGTTCACCTTCTTCAAGTCGACATGCTCGCAGAAATCGAACAGGGACGTGAAGCGACAGGTGTTGCGGGACGCGGTGATGGCTTCAATGGCTCCCTCCCCGACATTTTTGACGGCCACCAAGCCGAAGCGGATCGCGTCGCCTTTTACGGCAAACTCCTTGTCGCTTTCATAAATGTCGGGCGGTAGAACCGGTATATTGTGGCTGCGGCACTCGGCGATAAATTTGACGACGCCGTCGGTGGAGTGCATTTCGCTGGTCAGGAGAGACGCCATGAATGCGACCGTGAAATGCACCTTGAGGTAGGCGGTCTGATAGGCGATCAGCGCATAGGCCGCGCTGTGGGACTTGTTGAATCCATACCCGCCGAATTTATCGATTAAATCGAAAATCGTTTTCGCTTTTTCCTCGGCGATGCCGTTGGCCATCGCTCCCCTGATAAACCGCTCCCGGTGCTGGGCCAGCAATTCTTTGATCTTCTTGCCCATGGCTTTGCGCAGATCGTCGGCCTCGGCCATGGTGTAGCTGGCCAACGCCGCTGCGATTTTCATCACCTGTTCCTGATAGACGATGACGCCGTAGGTCTCCTCGAGAATCGGCGCCAGCTGGGGCAACAGATATTCCACCTGCTTGCGGCCGTGTTTGCGGTCGACATAATCGTCGATCATTCCGCTTTCCATCGGACCCGGCCGGTAGAGGGCCACCAGTGCGATGATGTCGTTGAAGCATTCGGGTTTCAATCGCACCAGCAGGTCTTTCATGCCCGAGCTTTCCAGTTGGAAAACCCCGGTCGTGTCACCGGCGCACAGCAGCCGGTAGGTGTCTGGGTCGTCGAGGTCGAGGACGGCAAGATCCGGAGGGATTTTTCCTTGTCGCTTGATCAGCGCCAGCGTCTTTTCTATCACCGTCAGGTTACGCAAGCCCAGGAAGTCGAACTTCACCAGTCCGATCTTCTCGACGATTTTCATGTCGTACTGGGTGACCACTTCACCCTTTTTCCCGCGATACAAGGGCAGATAGTCCACCAAGGGGCGGTCGGAAATCACCACGCCGGCCGCGTGCGTGGAGGCATGCCGGGGCAGGCCTTCCAAAACCCGGCAGATGTCGATCAGATCGGCCACATCGGTTCTTTCCGCCACCATCGCCGCCAGCCGCGGCTCCTCTTTGAGCGCGGCGTCCAGGCTGATGCCAAGTCTGTCGGGGACCATTTTGGCTATGGCATCGACTTCCCGCAGCGGGATATTCAGTGCCCGTCCCACGTCGCGTATCACCGCGCGTGTTTTGAGCTTTCCGTAAGTGATGATCTGGGCCACGTAGTCGCCGCCGCCGTACTTTTCGACCACATATTTGAAAACGTCCTCGCGGCCGTTGATGCAGAAATCGACGTCGATATCCGGCATGCTCTTGCGGGCCGGATTGAGAAAACGTTCGAAGATCAAACCGTATTCGAGAGGGTCGAGCCCGGTGATGCCCAGTGAGTAGGCGACCAGGCTGCCAGCCGCCGATCCCCGCCCCGGACCGACCGGAATCCGGTTTTCCCTGGCATAGCGAATAAAATCGGCCACGATTAAAAAATACCCGGGAAATCCCATCTCCTTGATGACCCCGATTTCGTATTCGAGCCGATCCTGGTAGAGCTTGAGGTCCACATCCTTTCTGCGGGCCTTTATCTGCCCCATCACATGATCGAAGCCCGCCCGCACCCGCTCTTCGAAGTACTCGGCCTCGCTCTGTTTTTCAGGCGCCTCGAATTTCGGGAAGTGATAGGTCTTGAAATCGAAGGTCAGGTCGCAACGCTCCGCGATCCGGGCCGTGTTCTGCAGCGCCCCGGGATAATCGGCGAAAAAGTCCGCCATCTCCTGCGGCGATTTGAAATACAGCTGGTCGGTTCGAAACTTGAGTCGTTCGGCATCGTTGACCGTTTTGCCGGTCTGGATGCAGAGCAACACATCATGGGCGTGCACATCCTTCTTGTCGAGGTAGTGGCAGTCGTTGCTCGCCACGAGAGGTATCGAGAGCCGCCGGCTCATGTCGAGCAGGCCCTGGTTGACCGTGTGCTGGATGTCGATGCCGTTGTTCTGCACTTCCAGAAAAAAGTTCCCCTCGCCGAAGAGTTTCAGGTACTGCTGAGCGGCCGCGTCGGCTTCTTTCAGGCGGTTTCTTCGGATCAGGGTCGGGATCTCGCCGTGCAGACAGGCGCTGAAGGCGATCAAACCTTCGTGATGGGATTTGAGTATCTGTTTGTCGATCCGCGGTTTGTAGTAAAATCCCTCCAACTGCGCCGCAGTCACCATGCGGCACAGATTGCGGTATCCCGCCATGTTCTCCGCCAGCAGGATCAGGTGCGTGAGACCCTTGTGGTCCTGGGGCGTCTTGTCGGTCAGGCGACGCGGCGCGACATAGCATTCGCAGCCGATGATCGGCTTGATACCGGCTTTAACGGCTTTGCCGTAGAAATCGATGGTGCCGAACATGGTGCCGTGATCGGTGAGGGCCACCGATTTCATGCCGAACTCGGTGACCCGCTGCAGCAGATCGGTGATCCGAATCGCGCCGTCGAGCAGGCTGTACTGGGAATGGACGTGGAGATGGACAAATTCGGAAGGGTTTATAGTCTGCATGGGGTGCTCACTGCCCTTATGTCGTTGGGAAAAAGGTTACGGGCTGCGGGTTGCGGGCTGCGGGTTGCGGATTGCGGGTTCTGAATTTCGAGTTTCGAGTTTCTCTTTGCGAGTTGATTCTAATTTCGTGCTGAACGAATCAATCGCGCCCTCACTCGAGCCGGTAGTTGGGGGCTTCCTTGGTGATGATCACATCGTGTACGTGACTCTCCCGCATGCCGGCCGCACTGATCTTGACGAAGCGCGCCTTCTCCCGCAGTTCCTCGATCGTGCGGCAACCGCAATACCCCATGCCGGCCTTCAAACCGCCGATCAACTGGTGAATGTTGGCAGATAGACTGCCGCGGTAAGGCACGCGCCCGACGATCCCTTCCGGAACCAGTTTGTCGTCCTCGGCCTGCTCGGTCTGGTAATAGCGGTCCTTGCTCCCTTTTTTCATCGCTTCGATCGATCCCATTCCGCGGTAGACCTTGTAGCTGCGTCCCTGATAGAAGATCTGTTCTCCCGGACTCTCTTCGCTGCCAGCGAACAATCCGCCGATCATCACCACGTGCGCACCGGCACCGACGGCTTTGGCAATATCGCCGGAAAAGCGGATGCCGCCGTCCGCGATCAAGGGCACCCCGGTCTTGTTTGAGACCGAACGACAGTTCAAGATAGCCGTTATCTGGGGTATGCCGATACCGGCCACGATGCGGGTGGTGCAAATCGAGCCGGGGCCAATGCCGATCTTGATCCCGTCGACACCGGCGTTGATCAAATCTTCGGTGCCTTTCTCGGTCCCCACGTTGCCGGCGATCAGTTCGATCTCCTTGTAATCACCCTTGAGCCGAACCACGGCATCGATCACATTCTTGGAGTGGCCATGCGAGGTGTCGATCAAGATCACGTCCGCGCCGGCCTTCAGCAGTGCCTCGGCCCGCTCGGCCATGTCCGGCCCGACCCCGATGGCCGCCCCCACCCGCAACCGTCCCATGCCGTCCTTGCAGGCATCGGGATATTTTTTTATCTTCTCGATGTCCTTTATCGTGATCATGCCTTTCAAGCGGCCTTTTTGATCCACCACCAGAAGTTTCTCGATCCGGTGCCGGTGGAGCAGTTTCTTGGAATCTTCCAGATTGATGCCCTCCGGCACCGTGATCAGGTTTTCTTTGGTCATCACTTCCGAGACCGACTTGTCGAGCTCGGTCTCGAACCGCAGATCCCGGTTGGTGACGATGCCGACCAGTTGGTCCTGCCGCGTGACCGGAACTCCCGATATTCGAAACTTTTCCATCAGAGCCAGAACTTCGGCCACTTTCTGTTCCGGCCGTATCGTCACCGGGTCGACGATCATGCCGCTTTCGGACTTCTTGACCTTGTCGACTTCCATCGCCTGGCTGTTGATGCTCATATTGCGGTGAATGAAGCCGATGCCGCCTTCGCGGGCCATGCTGATAGCGGTCTCGCCTCCGGTGACGGTGTCCATGGCCGCACTGACGATCGGGATGTTGAGCGACAGGTTCCGGGTCAGACGCGTGCGGACGTTGACATCCTTGGGCAGCACATCGGAATAATTCGGAATCAAGAGAACATCATCGAAAGAATACGCTTCTTCCGGCGGAATTTTGATCATTGCGGTCCTCCGTGAAAAATATCTCTGATCTGATGTGAACGATTTTTAAGTTTGCCGCAGATACTGGGCAGATGCCGTTTCCGGATGAAACCGATGAGAACCGGCAGCGGAAGGCATCTCAGGATTCGTCGATTGGCCGGTGTCCGCCTCGGTCTGACCGGGTGCGTGACAACCATTTTAAATACCAAAAACCTCGTCGCTTGGCAATCAAATTTTGTGAGCCGGCTTGACATCCGACGACCGGGGTAATAAATAATTTCTTTTTTAAAATAGATTGTCTAAACCCTGTGAAAACGGTGTCTGAAGCGCCACCCGACAGGCCGAACATGCTGATCAACATAAACCCGATCAACCCTCAGCTGCGACTCATCCGGAAGGTCGTCGATGTCCTGCGCGAGGGCGGCATCGTCGCCTACCCGACCGACACGGTCTACGGCGTCGGGTGCGACATCTTGAACAAGAAAGCCATCGAAAAGGTCTATCTGATCAAGCAACGCCAAAAATTCCAACCGTTCAGTTTTATCTGTTCCGGACTGACCAACATCAGCCACTATGCCAAAGTCTCCAACTACGCGTATAAGACGATGAAACGGCTGCTGCCCGGACCCTACACCTTTATTCTGGAAGGATCGCGTCAGGTCCCTAAAATGATGTTGACCAAACGCAAAACCGCCGGCATTCGCGTGCCGGATCACGCTATCTGCCTGGCTCTGGTTACCGAACTCGGCAATCCGGTGATCTCGACCAGCGCCACCCGACCCGACGGAACCATCCTGAACGACCCCTCGATCATTCACGACTTTTACGGCTCCCGGATCGATGTCGTCATCGACGGTGGACCGGTCCCCGGCCAGCCGTCGAGCGTGATTTCCCTGATCGACGACATGCCGGAAGTGATCCGTGCCGGCCAGGGCGACGTGAACCTCTTCGAATGAAGCTGACAATAGTGGCCCCCAAAAATGACGGGGCCGGCAACCAATGGTTGCCGGCCCCGTCATTCTTTTCTCTCGATAACGACCGCTAATCTTCGTTCAGCTTCTCCTGCAGGTTTTCGCGCAGTATTTCGCCGAAAGTCGATGTCGCCGGCCGCAAGTTGTTGACGTAGTCGCTCAGCATGCCCTGCTCATCATCCATCTCGAGCCGTTTGATGGACAGTCCGATGCGCCTTTCTTCGGTGTTGATGTTCATCACCTTGGCGGTAATCACATCTCCCACGTTGAACTTTCCGACGGGCGTCTTGATCTTTTCCTTGCTGATTTCAGAGACATGCACGAGACCCTCGATACCTTCCTCCAGTTCGACGAAAATACCGAAATCGGTCAGGTTGGTGATGGTGCCGGTGATCTCCTTGCCGACTGAGTAACGCTCGGAGACGGTGTCCCAGGGATCGGATTGCAACTGTTTGACGCCGAGAGAGAAGCGCTCGTTATCCTTGTCGATGTCCAGGACGATGGCTTGAACGAGATCGCCCTTTTTATAGATCTCCGACGGGTGTTTGATCCGCTTTGTCCAGGATATGTCCGAAATGTGGACCAGGCCGTCGATGCCTTCGTCGATTCCGATGAATAGACCGAAATCGGTGATGTTTTTGATTTTCCCCTCGATGGTCGTTCCGATCGGGTATTTCTCGCTGACCATGTCCCAGGGATTGGGGGCGACCTGTTTCATGCCCAGCGAAATTCTGCGGTTGTCCGGCTTGATGTCGAGCACGATAGCCTCCACCTGTTCACCGACCGATACGACCTTCGATGGATGGCGGATCTTGCGCGTCCAAGACATTTCCGACACGTGGATCAACCCCTCGATCCCCTCTTCCAACTCGACGAATGCGCCGTAGTCGGTCAGACTGACCACCTTGCCGTTGACGCGCGAGCCGACTGGATATTTCGTAGCGGCCAGCGTCCAAGGATCCGGTGTCAGCTGTTTCATGCCCAGCGATACCCGCTCTTTTTCGATATCGAAGTTGAGAACCTTGACCTTGATCTGATCACTGAT
This sequence comes from Deltaproteobacteria bacterium, assembly GCA_032127235.1. Classification (GTDB taxonomy): domain Bacteria; phylum Desulfobacterota; class Desulfobacteria; order Desulfobacterales; family SG8-13; genus JARFQH01. Next base: position 1,522 of record JAQAZR010000357.1, on the reverse strand, counting down.
CGAAAACAATTCCGAGGGATGTTTTACGCGTCCCCAGGAAATATCGGTGATGTGGAGCAGACCGTCCACTCCGCCCAAATCCACGAAGACACCGTATTCGGTAATGTTTTTGACCACGCCGTCCAGGATTTTGCCTTCTTCGATAACCGCCAGCGTCGCCGTGCGTTTCTGTTCGCGCTCCTCCTCCAGAATGGCACGTCGGGACAGGACGATGTTGCTGCGCTTGCGATTGTACTTCAGGATCTTGAACTTGTACTTTTTGCCGACCAAATCGTCCAGGTTGCGGATCGGTCGCAGATCGGCCTGGGATCCCGGAAGAAAGGCCTGCACACCGATATCGACAGAAAAACCGCCTTTAACCCGGCTTGTGATGACGCCTTCGATGATCCCCTCGTCGTCGTAGGATTTTTTGATCTCCTCCCAGACCTTGACGTTTAGGGCCTTTTCCTTGGACAGAACGACGCGCTCTTCCTCGTCATCCCACCATTCAACCATCACCTCGACCTTGTCGCCGATCTGGGCGCTGATATTGCCCTTCTCGTCCTTGAATTCGTGGATTCGTATCTGGCCTTCGGACTTGTAACCGATATCCACCAGAACGTGATCCTTGTCCACCGATATAATGCGGCCGGTGACCACCTCGCCCTCGGCGAAGCGTTTGAAACTCTCCTCGTACATGTCCATCAGGGTTTCCATGGTGTCACCGGTTTTCGGTCCATCTTGCTCCGGTCGTTCCTCGGAATTCTCCTGCGGCTGTGCGTCCGCCACGTCTACCGCCCCGGTCGGCTGTGCCTCCCGGGGACCGGCATCACTGCCCGGTTCGCTGTCTGACATCGTTTCTTGATTGAGTTGCCCCGATTCCTCGTTTTTGCCCAAATCTTCCATGAAAAAAAGTACCCCCTTAACCGATTTTTAAACACCGCTCCCGCTTTACGGTTGCATAACCTGTGATGGCTATCAGAGACTGCTGCAAAATACAATGATTAATTTTAACCCCGCTTGAAAAGCCCAGCCCTTTTAATCTTCGGCCCATCTTTCTATGTGGCCCAGCATGACGGCGACAACCTCCGCCGGCGCCAGGTCGGCCGAATCGATCCGAATGGCATCCACCGCCGGTTTCAGGGGCGCCTCCGCCCGGGTGCTGTCGTTTTTGTCCCTTCGGAGAAGGTCGCGCTCGACCTCCTCGAAGGTCAGTTCCGTTTTAGGCCTGAGTTCCAGAAAGCGCCTCATGGCGCGAATTTTCTCCGGAGCGTCGAGATAGAATTTGACATCGGCATCCGGGAAGACCACCGTACCCATGTCTCGGCCTTCGAAGACGGCCCCCTTCTCGCGACCCATCGCCCGTTGCACGCTCATCAAAAAGCGCCGAACAACCGGCCGCGCCGAAACCGCCGAGGCCAGCATGGTGATCTCCGGCGTACGCAGCCTGTCGGTCACGTCCCTGCCGTTGGACAGCAGACGCGGCCCCTTCTCGGTCTGACCGTATCGAAGGCTGAGCGCGGTGCACATTTTTTCCAGTGCG
>JAQAZR010000356.1:0-5734 GCA_032127235.1 Deltaproteobacteria bacterium | reverse complement strand
CCTGTTTTTCTAAAATTGTTGGCCGCAACCCAATATTGACCTTATCAGCGCCGGCGCTTTTTTCTGAAATGCCGGGTTACCGGCCGCTGCCGGAGCAACACGTATGTCGCTCCGGCGCCGCCGTCGCAAAGACGCGCGCTCGTAAAGGCCATCACCCACTTACGCCAAGTGCCGCGTGTCAACCATTCCCGAACCTTGGTTTTAAGAATAGGGCGTCTTGGTGATGACAAGCCGCGACCGTGCACGACCAGTACGGCACGTTTACCGCTGCGGATTGCCTCTCGCAAGAAATCATCAACAGCCCGTTCGGCTTGAGGCGCACTCAAGCCGTGTAAATCGATATGGGCCTGAATAGAAAAGCGCCCTCCGTGAAGATGCCGGGTTGCCCTCGGGTGGACGCGGTGACCGACGCCTTCGTGGTACTCCGGCGTGTCGGCGACAACAAAACCGTCACCGTATTGAACCAACTCATCGAGTCTGCGCAGAACATCGCATTGAGGCCGACACGGTTCTTTGTGGACCAATACCGCAGCAAGGTCTTCGTCTGGGCTGTATTTGTCCTGCACGATCGGCGCTACCCCGCTCATGGCTTCGTTGAAAAGGTCTCGTTCGCGCGCCGGGTCCTCTGCGTCATGGGTCTCGACACTTGTAGGGAGTCTCGGACCGGGATATAGCGGCAAGGATTCAATTTTTAATAACCGGCCCAGATGTTTGAAAGGTTTGAAGCTGCCCGTGCGCCTGTTGTCATTCATCGTAACATAACCCGGTGTGTCGGCGGTTTTCCCTTCAATCCCCTATTATCATAATCACGTACACGAAAAAGTCACTCGCGTGTGCCGCTGTGACCAGGGCGCCCTTATCTGACCGCCCCGTATCATCTATTTACTGCGCCTTGCGTCGGAATTCGGCAGGTGTCGGCGTCCACAACGGAAAGCGGATTAATTTTTCTATACTTTTCCAAATGTTAAATCGTAGAAGCGTCTGATCGACGACGAAATTTATCTTGATAAACCGGGTATAAATTTGGTATTCTTATATGTTAGAAGTATATCAAAATAATGACATAGTATGTTTTTGTATTTCATTAGTCGTATCAAATTGATACGCACGGATTGAATCAATTTTTTGGGGAGGCGGCCAATTGTCATACATGCTCGGTCAAGAACAGCTGGATGGAATCGAAAATGTCTTACAGCAGGATCTTATCGATATTGGGGTGAGCTGCGTGTTTCTCATCGATATGGCGGGCAACATCATCGCTAACCGGGACAACGGAGAAAGCCAGCACGATGTATATTCTCTGGCAGCTCTGGCGGCAGGAAACTTCGGTGCCGTCAGCGCCATGGCCAAAATCATCGGTGAGGGAGAATTCTCGCTTCTTTTCCACAAAGGTGTAAAAGAAAATATTCATTTTAACAAAATTGTTTCCGAATTTCTAATGATTACGATTTTCAGCAACGACATCTCACTTGGTTTTCTGCGCCTCAAAGTCAATGAAGCCGTCGAGAAAATTAAGACCGCCCTGGGAGCGATCGAGGTGCCCTGAACCGCTTCGGCATGACAGACTGTTTTTTGTTCGAACTGATCGCAACAACTTGCAGGTACACGACACATGTCATTCGTCAATCCCAAAAAGAAAGAAGTTCAGGTTAAAATCGTCTATTACGGTCCCGGCCGGGGAGGCAAGACGACCAACCTGGAATATATATACGACAAATTTAGCAGTCGTATCAAAACTGAAATGGTCACGATTAAAACCCATGGCGACCGGACACTCTTTTTCGATTTTCTGCCGTTCGACATCGGGAAAGTGAACGGCTATGACGTCAAAATTCAATTGTACACGGTGCCGGGACAGGTCAAGTACAATGCAACCAGGCGGCTCGTTTTAAGAGGCGTCGACGGAATGGTTTTTGTGGCAGATGCGATGGCGGTGAGGAGGGAGAAAAACATCCTGTCGCTCAAAAACCTGCAGGAGAACCTCGCCAATTATAAAAGGAGCATTTTCAAAGTTCCAATGGTCCTGCAGTATAACAAGGTAGATCTGGCGGAGCAGGGCATTCCCATTTTGCCCGTCGAAACTCTCGAGCAGGACCTCAATTCGAAACTGAAAACCGCCTCTTTTCCAGCCAGCGCTCTGATGGGAACCAACGTTGTCGCCACGTTAAAAAAAATCATTTCTTTAACCATGGCGTCCATCGTGAAGGATTTGAAATAGTGGTTATCCACCGTTTCCGAAACGCGGATTGCTTTCCGCTCCAAAAATGGCCTGAAGCGAAATAGGGAGAAGAAAGTGGAAAACGAAACAACCGGAGACCAGTTTTCCGAAGAAGTCGAGGATCGGCTGCAGAATCTATTCGGAGAGGAAGAACCGTCCGAGGCCGCCGAAATAAAAAGTGCCGATATAAAACCGCATCCGCTCAGGGACCTAAAAACCGTCATCCTGGCGATCGATTGGGAAATCACAGACGAGATCATGACGAGTTTTGTCGAGCAGGTCGCCGTTTTGCAGGGCACGTATCGGAATGACAAAATCGTGCTGGTTTTTCTGCAACTGCTCGGTTCGATCGGCGAGTATATCCGCACCCATCTCGGCAAGTCCCATCCGGATGCTTTCAAAATTCTGACGTCTTTGTTTACCGAACTCGAAAGAATCGTTCAGTCCGAAGACCTGACGGAAGTCGAAAAGAAAAAAATCCTATCGGTCGAATTGGGAAAATACAAGAAACTCAAGAATCAACTGATGCCGAGCAAAGCGCAGGCTGACGACAGGCGCACGGTAACGGCGGCAACCAGTGAACGGTCGCCAGTTGGCGGCGTTCAGCCTGAAATCATCAAGGCCATCGAGGATCTCAAATTGTTCATCCAGCAAGAATTACGCATTTTAAGAGAAGAGATAAAGAAGTTGAGAGAAGAAACCGGTGCCGGTCAGCGATCATAGCAGCGAAGTCGGCGACAAAATTGTCGGAAGGGTGGGGTCCGTGAGTCTGCCGTCAGGTGATATTTCACAGCTGATCTTTCGCCAGATCGTCGGTGAGAACCTGAAAGACGTGTCGTTGGATGGCCGCCTGCTGTCCCTGTTTTTAGCATTGGATGGTGAAAAAAGCCTCGGCGCACTCGCTCAGACAATTAGTTTGAACCCGGAGGATCTGCGTATAACCGTCACCCGGTTGCTGGAATTACAGCTGATCGAGCCGCTTGAAAAGGAGTTTACGTACCTCGATCCTGAATTTCTCGGTTACCTGACCCTCCAATATGCTAAGGCTATCGGACCGTTAGCCAGAATCCTCATCGAAGAAGAGCTTTTAGCCGCCGGTCACCATCCGAACCGCATCCCGAAGACGCAGGCAGTGATTCTGGTCGAGACGTTGGCCCGCGAAATTCAGCGCAAAGAAAAGAAAGACCGGTTCAGACGGGACATGGTCCGCAAAATCACGGAAAAAGGATGCCCCAAAAGGTGATATCATGCTCGTTATCTGTGAGGATTGCGGCAAAAAATACCGGTTAGACCCCACAATATTGGGACGCAAGCCGGTAAAATTCAAATGCAAGACCTGCGCCCATCTCATCATGCTCCCCGGCGCGCAAAAAACAGGAGGCGATCCTGACGTTGTGATGCAGCGACCGCTCGCAGCGCCGGTGGTTAACACCTGGAATGAATATGAGTCAAACCTGCCGCTCGCCTCAAACGGCGGGCCTGAAACCAAGGTCGGTAGTGCCGAAGATCGCGAGGTGGGAGCGTCACTGCATGACGCGGTCACGAAAATGCCTGGCAAGTCAGTCCCGGACGATGCGGATGCCATTCCGGCCATGTTGAGCCTGCGCAGCAAAATGCTGTTTTTTTTCGTCGTTCTGCCCGTGATCCTTTTCGCATCCGCTTCGGTGCTGTTTCTCTACCAGACAATTCGGCTGGAACATTCGCTCACCGGAGAAAGCACTGCGGTCATCACCCGAATTGCCGAAGCAAAAATCACCCACTTGGAGGATTTGACCCAACCGGTCGCGGCGCTCAAAGCCCGATCGCAGTCATTGGCGGGTCAGATGAGAACCACGATCACCATTATTCTGGGTGGTACGCTTTTGATCATTGGCGCGACCGTTTTCATCTTTGCGCACCGGCTGACCGCAAGAGTCAGGTCGCTCACGGACGCTGCAGAACGCATCAGCATCGGCGATCTGGAAATTGAAATTCCCGTCTGTTCCAGAGACGAATTCGGCAAACTCGCCGAAGCGATATCCCGCATGCAGGACAGTATTCGTCTTTCCATCGAGCGCCTGAGACGCCGTTGATCGCTGTTCGCAGTGCGGCCGTATTGTATGAACATCTTGTTGCCGCGGTAAGGAGTGAAAATGCTCGTTGTTCCGAAAGAAAAACCGGTATTGACCAATTTGAACACATACTACCTGAAGCTCGATAAATTGATCGAACATTGTCAGGGGGAGATGGGTGCCGGCGGTATTTTTTTCAAGTCTGCATCCGCCCGTGGAGTCCTCTATTTTGATCCCGATGATATTCTGAGCGGTTATTTCTCGGATAAAAATGCTGAACTGCATGGTAAGAGCGCCGTCGAGCAGTTGATGCAGGCCGAAATTAGCTATAATTTCAGTATCGATATTTACCGTATCCCTTTCGAAAATGTCTACTTCTGGTCCAGCACACCCGCGGCCGAGAAAATCTACAAGGACCTCAGCACGGAATTTACCGACCTCGAGGGGTTGATAAAGAAAATGGGTGCTGAAAAATTGACCGGGTACATCGATATCCTGATCGGAAACGGGCAAGAAAGCGGCATGATATTTTTCGCCGGCGGCGAAATCATTGGCGGATCCTTTTCCTGGGGCCCGGTCGAGAGCGATTCGGTAAAGGCTTCGAGCAAGCAGTTGGTCGAAAAAACCAAAAAAGTCGGCGGGATCTTTCAGGTTTGCCGGTTTCCAGTAGATGCGGTCCAGCCATCACCCCCGCATGCTGCACGCACTTCTGGCACCCCTCAAAACGTTTTGCGGATGCTCGAAGAATTCTTAGGGATTTTTGAAACCCTGTACAACACGCAAAAAGACAAAGAAACCGATTTCAACAGTCTCATTCGAAAAAAGTTCGTCGAAAACGCAGAACGCTTTACATTTCTTGATCCTTTTACCGGGGAATTCGACTTCAACGACCGCAAGATTCGGTTCAGCGGCGACGCCGATGACGCCGCACTGGCAAGCGGCATCATCATCTCGACAATGGAACTGGCGGAGGATATCGGCATGCAGGAGGAAATGAGAAAATATCTGGCGTCATGGCAGCGAAAATACGAAGAAAAGCTCGATCACTTGGGCATCCGAATGGCATGACATCGGCACCCCGAAACGACAGGATACTTTTGAATTGAGAGTTCAAAAAATGATAGCTAACGTACTGATCGTCGACGATGACCGGGAGACGTTGACCGCACTTCAAGAAGGGTTTGCAAGGTACGATAATACCTTTACGGTTTTGACGGCCGGGGACGGACAAGCCGCCAGAGAGGTGCTGCGACACGACACGGTCTCGCTCGTCGTCACCGAACTCAAGGTGCCTGGAATCGACGGGCCCGGACTCCTGAAGCATGTCACGGAAAGCTACCCGGAAATCCCGTTTATCGTCATCACCGCTTACAGCACGCCGGAAATGGAAAGACTTGCCCGGGAAAGTGGCGCCGCTGAATACCTCTCCAAACCGGTCATGCCGGAGAATCTGGCCCAAAAGATC
>JAQAZR010000355.1:0-3641 GCA_032127235.1 Deltaproteobacteria bacterium | reverse complement strand
GCGATGCGGCCGGTCCGGGACGCAAACCAGACGCCGCCGGTGTCGGTTTCATACCTCAAATAAGGTATCGTGAGAAGGGCTGCCGCGGCTACCAGCGGAACGATAAAAACCGCGAAAAGAGGATGCAGGTGCAGCAGCAGTTCCTGGAGTCCGGCAAAGTACCAGGGGGCCTTGGTGGGGTTGGGACTCAGCCCCGGGTTGGCCGGATCGGCCAGCGGTGCCTCGAAGAAAATCGCCAGCAGCATGACCACGGCAACGAGGGCCGTGGCGACAACCGTCTCGCGCAGCAGGAGATCCGGCAGGGTCGACACTCTTTTGGGCGGATCGAGCGGCGCCTCCCCCGGCGCGTGGGGAATGACCAGTCCGCCGGCCTTGCGCACCCGCCAGAAGTGAAACCCCATCAGCAAGAAGAGCAGGATCGGAACGACGGCGGTGTGGACGGCGAAGAAGATCCGCAGGGTCGCCGGTCCGATGTCGGGTCCGCCGCGGATCAGCTTCTGAACGGCAAAGCCGAACCAGGGAACGTATTCCAGCATGCCGGTCGAAACGGTCACGGCCCAGTAGGCCAACTGGTCCCAGGGAAGCAGGTATCCGCTGAAATTGGCGAACAGCACCAAGCAAAACAGGGTCAAGCCGATGATCCAGTTGAACTGTCGCGGCGGATGAAACGCGCCTGTAAAAAACACCCGCAGCATGTGGAGCAGCACCACCAAAACGAGCAGATGGGCGCACCAGTGATGCATGTTGCGAATCAATCGACCGAACGGCACGCCGGTCACCAGAGATTGAATCGATGCATAGGCAGCGGCGGGTGTCGGTTCGTAGGCGAATTTCAGCAGCACGCCGGTCCCGATCTGAAGCAGCACCAGCACGGCCGCCATTCCCCCCAGACCCCAGGTGAGCGAAAAGCGCAGCGTATCCACCGGTACGGTTGCCGGGCGAAAATGCAGGACCAGGTTTCTGAAGAGATACCGCTTGCGCTCGAGATCGGTGCGGGGGATCACGGGATCGGACAGGATCGAGAGGCGGATTCGCTTAAAGAACCCGGGATCGGCATGTGGTTGGTCTGACGGAGATGTCATGGGCTGGTGCGGTTGGTTGAGTCGGTGAAGGGCATCGTGAGGGCTATAGGGTCGGTTCCGGTTCAGGTTCAGGGTTCAAAGGTTCAAAGATTCAGCGTCTAGGGTAGAGAAACGAACACCACTTCGAAGGTCTGGCCCGCCGCGGGCTGGTAGTAGAGGCCTTCGAGCACGTTTTGACGGGGATTGTAAGTCAGTGTGTAGGTCGCACCGGGATAGCCGACATCCTGCAGTTCGATGAAGAGCTTCAAGCCGTCACCGTCCCGCGATGCGTCGGCCCGGGCGACGTTGATCGGACGGGGATTGAAATACCCGGCATCGATCCTGCCGGCGGCATCGATGCCGCGGATTTCGATCACGTAGCCGCCGTCCGGGCGGCGCCAGCGGCCGATCAAGGGTTGGAAAACGTGTGTGGCATCCTGAGAGTCGGCCTGAGAGGTGGCGGGCCCGGTCGCGACGACCGGAGCCTCTGAGTGTTCGGCGCCGGTTCTATTCCTGAAAAAATAATAACCCGCCAAGGTGGCCGCAAAGGCCGCGGCCAGCAGAACGACGGGCATAACGCGCATGGATAGGCTATTTTTGCCCGTAACCCCGATTTTGGTGCGCGTTGTTTTGTTACCCTTGGAAGCCATAGCAGTGATCGCTAATGTCGGCGTCTTTCATGAAGACCGCGTTACTTTACCCACTTTTTGAATTCTTAACAAAGTTTATGCTTTTTTCCAACCGAAGGTGATCGGTTTCAGGTTCAGGGTTCAGGGTTCAGGGTTCAGAGGTTCAAGGTTCAAAGGTTCAGCGTTCAAGGAAGGACTTAAATCCTTCAACCCTGAACGGGTAATCCCGCCTGGGCGGGAAACCTTTGAACCTATATCGCTTCAATCCTTTTTTACTTTTGGCTCTTTTTTTGGATGATATACACCGCAATGCCGACGATGCTCAGGCCCACGATGATGCTGACGCGGTCACCGACATAAAGGCCGTAGAGCAAATCGAGCAGGCCCAGAGCGGCAAAGAAAAAGGGTAGCGTGCGTTTCATTTGTGCTAGCACCGCTGCCTGTCTATTCGAGCCGTCCCAACAGATCGCAGAGCAGCCTCACGCCGAAACCGGTAGCCCCCGGTCCGCAGTAGTCGCTGCCGTTTTTGCGGTAGGCCGGACCCGCGATGTCGATGTGGGCCCAGGGCGTCTGGCCGATGAACTCTTTTAAAAAAAGCGCCGCGGTGATGGCACCGCCCCAGCGCGTGGCGGGCATGTTATTGATATCCGCCAGTTCGCTTTTCAGCTGGTCCTTGTAATCCTCCGGCAGCGGCATCCGCCAACAGCGCTCGTGGGTCTTTTCAGCCGACTGCAGGATTGCGGCCGCCAATGGTTCGTTATTCGAGAAGAGCCCAGCCATTCCTTCACCAAGGGCCATTACGCAGGCACCGGTCAGCGTGGCCACATCGATCAGGAAATCGGGTTTGTGGCGGGCAACGGCATAGGCGATTGCATCGGCCAGAATCAGGCGACCCTCCGCGTCGGTGTTGCCGATCTCAACCGTTTTGCCGCTGTAAGCGCGGATGATGTCCCCCGGTCGGGTGGCCGAGCCGGACAGCATGTTTTCCACCAGCGGAACGATGCCGACAACCCGCAGTTTCGGCTTGAGGCGGGCGATGGCGAGGAGTGCGGCCGCCGCTGCCGCTGCGCCGGCCATGTCGGACTTCATCATGCTCAGTGTTTTCGAGGTCTTCAGGTTCAAGCCCCCGGAGTCGAAGGTCACGCCTTTTCCGACGATGACCACGGTTTTCCGCACCCCCTTCGGGGCATGGACGAGCTCGACCATGGCGGGCGCGTTGCGGCTTGCGGCCGACACGGCAATGATGGCGCCGAACTTTTCTTTTTGGAGTTCTTTCTGGCCGAACGTTTTGACCTGGAGTCCGGCACTACGTGCACGGCCGGCGATCGAGCGGGCCAACGCGGCCGGCGTCTTGTCGTTGGCCGGCATGTTGACCCAGTCCCGGGCCATCAAGCTGCCCTGGCAGATTTCCCATACCCGGGCCGACAGTTTGGCGCAGGCCCTGGCGGTCTCAGGCGGCACCAGCAGGTCAATCCGTTTCAGGGGGCGGCGGTCTTTATCGGTTTTGTAAGCGACAAAGCTGTGGTTGGCGAGGCCGGCGCCCTCCAGCAACGACTCGATGAGCTCCTCCTGCGTGATTTCCGGGAGGTCGAGGCTGGGAACGACAACGGCGATGTTGCGCAATTTTTTCTGCAGGGCCTGTTTTACCGCGCGGCCGGCGGCAGCCCGCACAATTTCCCGGTCCGCATCGGCGGCCGGTCCGAGGCCGATAAAAAGGACACGATGTGCCTTGGCGCCGGGCGGATCGTACAACACGACCTCGTCCCCCTTCGCGCCCTTGAACTCGTCCAGCTTTTGGATACGCGCCACCATCGAGGAGAGCAGGGGATGATCGTGCAGTTCGGTATCCTCACAGACCGGAATGACCAGCATGTCGGTGTCGGATGCAGCCGGTTCCAGAGATTTCAGATAGAGCATGGATGTCTTTCCGCGTTTTGTCGGCCGTTGGATA
>JAQAZR010000354.1:0-2533 GCA_032127235.1 Deltaproteobacteria bacterium | reverse complement strand
TTGCCGGTCGGGGTGTTCATGACGACCACGCCCCGTTTGGTGGCCGCCGGAATATCGACATTATCCAAACCGATGCCGGCCCGGCCGACCACCTTTAATCTGGCAGCCGCCTCAAGTAGATCTTCGGTTACTTTGGTGGCGCTGCGGATCACCAGGGCATCGTATTGACCGATTATGGCCTTGATTTCTTCGGGAGACAGGCCGGTTTTGACATCCACCTCTATTCCGCCTGCTTCCTGCATCATTCGAACACCGATTTCCCCCAGATTGTCGCTGACCAATACCTTCATATCCAGTTCTCCCCAAGTTCAAATAATTCTTCAAACTCCGTATTTAGTTGACCCTTATAGAGCTGTTTCACGGCTTATTTAAAATGAAAACAAAAACTTATTCTGCGCCATCTGTGACTCTGCAGTGAATTTTTGGTTTATTTATCGACGAGCGCATTCCTGAATTGAACATATCCGTCCCTTACGGCCGCGTACGGTTCGATGGCGGCCTCTTTGATGGCTTCGTATTCTCCGAGGCGCAGGGACAAATCGTTGAACCGCCTGTAGCCTCCAACGGCCGCGGAGGCCCCGAAAGGCTCTATATAGGAAAGCGGGTTGACGAAGAGGTCACCGCCAAAACCGACGGAATCCCGTAATGTGGACGGTCCGAAGATAGGCCAGACGATGAAAAAACCGTTTCCGAGGCCATAAACGCCCAGGGTCTGCCCCAGGTCCTCGTTACTGATCTCCAGATTGAAGACCACCTTACCCGCATCACCGAAACCGAGCACACCCATGGTTGAGTTGACGAAGAAGCGCGCGGTTTCCGTTGCGGCAGCTTTGAATTTACCCTGCAGGATGCAGTTCACCAGACGCACGGGGGTCAACAGGTTGCTGAAAAAATTAGCGATGCAGGTTCGAACATCTTCACGGAACACGACGTTATAGCCCTGCGCCGCAGGCTTGAGAACCCAGAAGTAGAGCCTGTCGTTAAATTTAAAGACGACGCGGTTAAGAGGCGCCAGGGGGTCGGAAATCCGGACCACTGCCAGTTGCGCTTGTTCCTCGGGAAAGTCGAAATCATCATCAATCGCCGACTCAGGCGCCTTTCCCTCCGGGACTTCCGCAGGCTGATCCGCTGACGGCCGGACCGAATGCGGCGCGTTCGCTGGACCGGAATAGTCATCTTCGGCGTGTGCAGCGGCGCTTGACATTAAAACGACAACCAACAAGAGACAAGAAGCTGCGAACATCACCTTCCGGATATTAGGGTTCACGAATAAATTAGGTCGCAATTTTGGGCGTCGAGGCGCCCGGCCGACAAGGCGCGAAACCGCAGGGATATCTGGATATTCCAAGTTTTCGCAACGCCGCCGGAAGGGATGCATCGGCGTCAAGAATGCGATGTTATTTTTGAGTGAGCCCTTCCCCGCTAGTTTCATTTTGATGCTTTTGCTCCTCGATTTTCCGCTTGAGCCGGTCGATGACCTGAGCGGCCGATTCTTTTTCGAACAGGCTGCGAAACTGGGACTGATAGTTTTGTACCAAGCTGACGCCTTCGACATAGACGTCATAAATTTTCCATTTACCATCCTTAAATCCCATGCTGTACTCGACGGCAACATCACCGCTGCTCCCGGGGATTTTGGTTTTGACCTTGGCCCTTTTTCCAGAATCGTCCAACATTTCATCGATATACTCGACCTTCAGGCCTTTGACGGTTCCGTTTATCTGGATAAGGTAGTTATTGCCGAGAAATTCAGCAAAGAGGTCCGTAAATTCCTGGCGCTGCTGCGCGGTGAAGCTGTTTTCCCAGTGATATCGACCAGTGGCCCGTTTGGCGATCAATTCGAAATCGAACATGCCGTTCGTGACCGAACGGATCTTCTCCCGCAGGTCGCCACGCCGGGCCGGATCCCCATACTGCGGATCCTCGAGAATTTGCATCACCTTGTCAATAGGTCCTTTCAGGGCGTCAACCGGCTGCTGGGCCTTCACCGCCGGTACAATCGCGACCGAAAGCAGGATCAAAAACAAGAGGATTCTTTTCACAAGCGTCTCCTTCTTTCACTCACGCCATGGTGCCTAAACATCATACCTTCCCGAAAACAAATTTGCTGATCAGCTCCTCGATATCCAGTGCCGATTCAGTTTCGATTATCATGCCGCCCGGTTTGAGCGGTACATCCGACACCCCGGGGGACAGCTTGATGTATTTGTCGCCGATAAGCCCCGCGGTCTTGATCGAAGCGATGACGTCCTCGGTCAAAACGATTGATTTCATAATCTTCATCCGGACCACCGCCATCCAGCGCTCCTGGTCCAGCGAAAACCCCTCAACCTTGCCGACCGGTACGCCGGCCAGTTCCACCTCGGACCCGGCCTTCAGGCCCGCGATCGACTGAAAACGGGCTGAAACAGTGTAGTAATTGTCACCGATGATTTCCATCTTGCCGAGACGAATTGTCAGATACCCGATGCAGGCGATGCCGATGAGTACGAATAGACCCACCGCCACTTCAACGGACCACTTTTTCATTTTT
>JAQAZR010000353.1:0-7301 GCA_032127235.1 Deltaproteobacteria bacterium | reverse complement strand
AGTCGATCTCGGTCATTGGGCATCCGGCAATCAACCCTGCTTGCCACGGTTTCATTAAGGCACTAATGAGTTTCCGATCCAGAAATGAGCAATTTTCTGCAAGTTCAAGGAAATCGGCGGCATTGCGCGGAGGCGTACTCGTGTACGCCGCACAAGCGATTCCGCAGACCTGTCACGTCTTTAGTCACGCCTCAGGCGTGATTGACGCCGAAATTGCGGAAAAGGGCCATTTATGGACGGAAACTAACTATTTTGCAGATTCCCCGGAGGATTTCGGAAAAAAGCACCCCATGCCGATGATGGCGACCGCTATCGCTTGCGGGTTTAATTGATTATCGTCTGTCAATTTTCAACCCTTTTTATGTCCTTAAAAGATTCTGCCGGAGTTCGAATAGTGAGGCCTGAAGAACCCAAAAGCGGGGAGCGGCGGATCTGTAAAGTCCGCACAGAATCAATTATCGTTTAAAATCTTATTTAGTGTCCATTCACGGTTTCACTAAGGGCACTGATTAGTTTCCGATTCAGAAATCGCCATTTTCTGCAAGTTCAAGGAAATCAAGGAATTGCGCGGAGGCGTACTCGTGTACGCCGCACAAGCGATTCCGTAGACCTGTCACGTCTTTAGCGTGATTGACGCCGAAATTGCGGAAAAGGGCCATTTATGGACGGAAACGAGTTAACGCCGACGCTCATAAAACCGGGGTCGGAGACAAGGTCCGTTTTGAGATGATGGCCTGCGCCGGCTAATTGCCGGCCCAGCGAATCCAAACGGCTGCCGTGATGCCCCAGATGGCGTTGAACACGAACACGAAAAGCGGTGTCAGAAAGCCGAGTTCGAAGCCCAGGTAGCCGGCATGGGCCTTGAAGGGAAAGACCCAGAGCAGTTGGACCAGGGTGGGGCCAAGGCTCAATAGGACACCGCGCGTGAACACGCGGCTTTTCGTAATGGGCAGCAAAAAAATCAACCCCCAGATGCCGCCCCACACGACCCTGGGATAGAGCCACGGCAGCGTCCAGGCCGGGGCAATCTTGACCTGTAAATAAGTCGTTATACCGGTCATTCCGGCCAGCCAGAGGGCGGCGCTGTTTGTCAAACCGCCCAGCGCACCGGCGGAAAAATAGAGGCTTATTTTCCGTATAAAATTTCGCATCGCCTTTTCCCTGATTTGAGGTTTCGTCTACACAAACGACATACGGTTTTAACAGTCAACACACGGGCCGTGATTTAAAACGAAAATAGAATCAGACCCGCAAATAGAAATTTGAAACTCGAAACTTGAAACTCGAAACTCAGAACCCGGAACCCAGAACCAGTGGTGTCTTAAGGGCCATGAGCGTTTAATCGGTAAAATCGATGAGATCCTGAAACTGACAAAACCGAAAATAACCCCGCCGCAGCGGGACTCAACGGACACAACCGAATAAGGTGAGCGCCTCCGCCCGTATAACCGGTTTCGAGTCGCGGCATGATGCCGTTGCTTCGTGCGCGGGACTTGCCATCCGGATAGAACTGCCGCAGAGGTTAAACCCACCGCAGGAGTCGTCGCAGTCGCCCTTCACCCAAAACTGCGTTCCGGCCGAGGCGAAGCCGCAGCGTCCGCTCCTCCGCCAGAATCCGTCGCATTTCAGTGGTCAGCACCCGCAGCCGATCATAGGCCGCCAGATCGAGATGCCGCTGCCGGTCTCGCCACGCGATAGCGACACCGGGCGGCAGCGGCAAGGGATCGTCGCCGCGCAGCTCGCATCGAGCGCTCATCTGCGCGGCCCTCAGTATCACGAGATTTTGCCGGCTTCCCGTACCGTCGGCGACGGACCATGCCAGAGTGCATTCGCTGAGCATGGCGAACCAGCGCGCGCGACGGATCATATGGGCGCAGCGACACAGCAGCGACTCAATGGCGCCGGTCACCGCCTCCGGGGTCCATTCGAAAGGCTGCGGGTCTGTCTGCCCTTCGGGATCGAGCCGCGTGTCGCCGTCTTCGTCGATCTTATTTTCTTCGGTTTCCAGAGCGTTCTTCCAGCACCGGGTGCCGATGCGCATCAGCGCCGGCCAGATCGTCTCTGCCGTCGGCAGACCGGCGTGCCGGTGTCGAAACAACCGCAACCCCTCGATAAAACAGTGGGGGTCGGGGCCCTGCGGCGGCGGGATTGCCAGCAAATTCTCCGTCGCGGTTTCCTGCAGTCGGTCGAGCTTCGGGACCCCCTGCTGCAGCAGAGAGCCGATATCGTGCACTGCGGCAAAGGCCTTACTGCCGGGAAGCGGTCCGATGTGATGCGTTCCGTCAGGGATGGGTGAAAAAGACCGAAAGTCCTTCGCGCCGAAAACCAACTGCCGCCGGCCCTCCTGTAAAGCCTTGTTGTAAGGCGGGCAAACACGCTTGATTTCACCGGATTCGAGCAAGGCGGCTTCCAACGCCGATGCGGTCGGTGTCACTTCCAGGCCGACGGCCTGGGAAAGCATTTCGAGCGTGTGTTCCGCGTGCCGGCGACACGTCTGGAAGTAGCTGTTGACCCGCTGCTTGAGAGACGCGGCCTTGCCGATGTAGAGAATGTCACCGTTCGCCCGCAGCATGCGGTAGATGCCAGGCCTGTCCGGAAGCACCGCTCGCGCTTCGCGGGGCATGGGAAACGATCTTGTTGACGAAGGAACCGGATATGTGCGCAGCCAGTCGTGCAGCTCGTCCCAGGTGTGGATACCGGCATCCTGAGCCAGAAGGCGCACCAGGTTCTGCCAGATGAAAGCGGTGGCCGCCGTGTGGGCCGCGCAGCGCTTGAGAGCGGGGACCGAGTGCCCCAAAAATCCGGCCACCGCCCGAAGCCCCTTGCGCGGTAGGCCGGGCATCAATCGACGGGTGATTTCGTGCGTGCAGATGATGTCAAAGGGAAAAACGCGGTTGGGAGAATACGATCGGTGAAGGTGCCGGAGGAAGCCCGTTTCGTAACGGGCGAAGTGAATCACGGTCGGGCAGAGGCCGTTAGGACCGACCGGCGGCAGGCTGCGGGCCGCCGCCTCGAGTTGCCTGTAAACATCCGGGGTGTGGGCTCCTGCGGACAGGTCGCTGCTGTCGACACCCGTCAACCGTTCCACGGCCCGCGAGATGAAGGCGCCGTCCGGCAGTTGCAGCACAAAAGAGACGGAATCGCACGCCACCGCACCAGCCGGACGACCGGCGCTGGCTGTCGACCAACCGATCTCAAAGAGATTAGCCGTCGGGGGATTGCTGCCGGTTGCCTGACAGTCCACTACCAGAACGGTAAGGTTTTCAAGAAAAACGGAGTTGTTCGTCGCCGGTTTACTGACTTTCATAATATCGTCGCTCTTGGCTTCGGCGCGGCTCTATTGCCGGTTATCTTCGGCCCGCTATGCTTTGAGATCTGTTATGAAAACATCATGCCGCAAATACAATGACCAGCCGAAGCTAAAATCCAACGAACACTATCCGTCGAATTACTTTTGAGAGTTGCCCGGAAAGGTAAAAAGCGATCTCGAGGTCATCCGAGCACCTGTGCTTCCATTGGATTCAGACTGACTTTCACTGTTCGGTAAGAGCCCTGACTCGCCGTAGGAGCAGGCGCAGAGGGATTCGGATTCGAGGAAAAAAGCACGTTCCACACTTTGCTCTCCGGATTGAGGTTATAATCGACCGCGACGTGCACCGTCACATCTGCTTGTGTGTTCGTGAAGGAAATAGATCCAGTGATCACGCCAGTCGGCCGGCGACGGAAAGGGATAGGGAATTTCCTTACCGCCGGCTGTGCGGGTCGTGGACGGTATGGCATTGAGGACGGTGTCGATGACAGCATCGTTCAGCGAATTAATCATGGTCATTGCCCCCTGTGAAATGGTATATTTCTGATCATCCCAAATACATTGTCAAGTTCTTTGGTGAGAACACTATCGGCAGGTTCAGGGAAATCAAGGAGATTGAAAAACCGCATGCCAAAACCCAAAAACGCCATGGAAATCTTTCAACTGCTCGACCAGTCGAACTGCCGACAATGCGGGGAAAAGACCTGTCTGGCATTTGCCGGCGCGGTTTTTACAGGCAGAAGAAAGCTCGCGGATTGCCCGAAGCTGTCTCCAGAAACCATTCACTGCTGCGCCGAGGAAATACAAGTCGAAAACGTCGCGGAGCAGAGCCGGGACGCCTACCTGGCACAGCTCAAAAACGAAGTGGCCGCCATTGACCTCGCGAAAGCCGCCGAAAGGTCGGGGGGCAGTTTCGTGGACGGCATACTGACACTCAAGGTGCTCGGCAAGAATTTCGGTGTGGATGAAAATGGAAAACTCTGCGCCGACATCCACATCAACCCCTGGGTGGCGGTCCCGTTTCTCAGCTATGTGCTTTACGGCAAGGGACGGCCGGTATCGGGGAACTGGGTGTCGCTCAGGGATCTGAAAGACGGCATGGAACGCTACCCTCTGTTTCAGAAGCGCTGTGAGGCCCCCATGAAGCGTGTGGCCGATGCTTACCCCCGCCTTTTTGACGACCTGGTGCACATCTTCAGCGGCCGCAAGGTGGCGAAACAGTTCGAATCGGACATATCCGTCGTCCTGCATCCACTTCCCAAGGTTCCCATCATGATCTGCTATTGGCGGCCCGAAGACGGGCTTGCATCGAGCCTCAACCTTTACTTCGATCAAACAGCCGACGAAAATCTCGACATCGGTTCGATTTTCTCGCTGGGGGCCGGATTGTCGCAAATGTTTGCCAACCTCGCCCGGCGACACGGATTCCCCGAGGCGACTGCATCATAGATAACTCTTCTCAAAAGGACTATGTTTTCTGCTGCTTGCTCTTTTTCGGTGCCGGATCGCAGCTGAGTTGATCGAAATCCGCTGCCAGGGATTCGAGGCGCTTTGAAAGATGATTTCTCTGGCTCGGCGTGCTGGCTTCCAAAAGATGGGCCAGCAACTCGAGGGTGCGCTGCGTGTTGATGTCTATTTTATGCTGGTAATTTTCGGCTCTGAATTCTTCTGAACTCGTGAGCAAGCCGAGGAGTGCGGCTTGAATTTCATCCCGGTTGGTTCGGCTTTCCAGCAAATACCGCCAAGCGGCCTGAATCTGGCGGCGGTTCGCAACCCGGTCGGCCGCTATGGGCTCGAGCTGCAGGCTCCAGTCGGTAACCGCCTGGAGCTGGGATTGGGTCAGGCCGGCAAACCAAAATTCTAATCGCTTTTGCATGCGTTTTTGGCGGTTGTGGATGATTTTTTGTGGTGGCGGTGCGATGAACTCGCTTTCGATTTCGCGGTTTTTCTTTTCCAGATTCTCGAAGAGTTCACCGACTTGCTCATCCGTGGCAGAGTACAGGATGTCGGCAATGTCGGGACTGATTTGGCGTATCAAAGCATTCCAGTACCGGGTCAACCGAATTTTGTATATGTCCAGGCGTTCCACCGTAACCGGCCGGCCGCTGTCGTCGACCTCCCGGCGTAAATCCCGCAGAAATTCAGCATACTCCGGCAGTTGCGTCCGGCAGTGCCAGTCGAGCTGTCGAGCGAGTCGCGCTCTGAGCTGGCTGCTTTGGCCGGGTTCCAGAGAAATGTAATCGTTCACATACCAGGGTATGAGCCAGTCAAGTCTGGGATAGTACAACCTGGGGCCGCAGGCGCTCAACAAAATGAGCCAAATCACCAGGACCAGTATTTTTTTCATATAACCATCATAGGGGGATTTTGAAACTGACCATGATCGGAAGCGGCTGTGAGAACGCTTCCGGACAACACACCCAAAACCGCTTCTTGATGTTGGGCAAACCGCGGGCGCATCGCCGGGTCTGATGGAAAGATGATACAAGGACCCGGTGCCGCTGGTCGCCTCGCGTTCAGCCTTGCAACCACCGGCCAACCAAAAAGCCGCCTGCAGAAACGATGGTGCATAGGACCACCCCCCAGGCGATGTCGACTGGAACCAGGGCGGCCGGCCAATTACGAATCAGCGCATAGTTGGTCAATTCGTAGGTGGCATAGGTAAAAAAGCCGTACAACCCGCCGAGGACCATCGCATTGACCAGCGATGCCCGGCTTAATGCCGGCGCGACACAAAAGATCATCAAACCGACAATGTAGATCACGTAAAAGGCAATCGCCGCCGGCCAGTTGACCCGTTGACTGAGCAATTCCCCCAGTTGACGGTGATAAAAGGATTGGGCCACCCAGCCGAGCCAGGTGAAATCAACCACCAGAAACACCAGCAGGCTGGCTGCGTAGACAATGCAATATTTATAAAGCGGCATTTTCCTGTCGTCTCCTTGAAGGGTGCATTAAAAAATTGGGTGTAAACCTCTGGAATCGATCAATCTATGATGGCCTTTATGCGATGCCTCCCCGAAAAATCACCTTATGGAATAGGGTCGCGCTAACCGGATGGCAAGTTTGCCTTCATTGATTTTATCTTTTTTAAAAGAGGCCTTAGCAGATAATACAAACCAGCCACTGTCGGCAGGCAAATGAGACTCCATGCCCCGATCGCACGCAGGGTCGTGTCCCACAGTTGTCGGATGGTGTCCCAAAGGTCGGTTCTGAACATTGTAATCAGTTGCGAAGCCGAGAGAGGCAGCGGGTCGACGCCGAACAGCCAGGCACCGAACTGGAAAAATGGAATCAGAAGCGCAATTTGAAGCGGATAGACCAGATAATTGACCAGCTGGATGGCCGGCAGGTTCAGCCGGAGGACAAGAGCGGCTATGGTGCACAACAGTGTTGTGGAGCCGATCACGGGAAATATACCGATAACCACGCCAACAGCCATACCCAGGGCTATCTTTTCCGGGGAAATGCCCTGACGGAGCAATTTGACAATCGGATCGATAATTTTTCTTTGAAAAAATCCCCGCTTCATCAACCGTTTTACCGTGTAACAAGGTTTCAACGTGCGCGTCTACGATCAACCTGAAAAGCTTTCGTACAATATAGGGCTCTTTGGCCGAATTTCCAGTCTTCGGCAGTTTCATCAAAAAAAACATTTTGAACATTTTTCGATGCGCCGGACGGCACCTCAGCAAAGGAGGGCTTTAGACCGTTCGAGCGGGAGAAAATCGGGACACGTCAAATGCCGGTTCCGTTCCTGCGATCAAGTCCGCTAAAACTTCACCCAATAACGGTGCAAACTTGAAACCGTGACCGGCCAGAGCGGCAGTAAAGACGTTGTCGTAACCGGGAAGCGCACCCAACAAAAACTCACCGTCAGGGGTTTGCGTGTAAAGACAGAAATCGGAGTCGATGGCGCAATTTGCCAACGTCGGGATGAATTTCGCCAAAAACGACCGGATGTCCGCAACCTCTTGGGGGGTGACGGGTC
>JAQAZR010000352.1:0-3385 GCA_032127235.1 Deltaproteobacteria bacterium | reverse complement strand
ACGACCCGCTGCACCGTGTAGGTCGCCTTGGACACGTACAACAAAATACGCTCCACATCGATCGTTTTTTCGATCGGAACGAGCTTGAGAACATGAAACTCGTCGGCATCCGGCGGGGCGACGGAGATGTCGAACTTGCGGCGCAGGATTTTGATGTCCGCCAGGAAACCGGCCCCTTTGCCGCCCGCAAAAAAAGCCGGCGCCTTGCCGACCATCACCTGGTTGTCCTGGGGACGGTAAATCCAAAGCCGTTCGGCGTTGGTGATGATAATCTGGTGCTCCGGCTTTTCATATTCCCAGCGCATCATTTCGGGTTTCCGAACGGACATCTTGCCGGTCGCCTCGTCGGCGATGTCCATGGCCTTTATGGTCGATATCTGATGGAAATCAGCCGTAAACCCGGGCACATCGTAGCGCTTTTCGACTTGCTTGACGATTTCGTCGAGTCCGCTCTCTCCTGCCGGCGCGGCATCCGGTAGTCTGACGAAAAGCAGTAAAAAGCCCAAAACTACACAGCGTGTCAGCAATTTCATACCTTTCTCCCCAATGTCCATTCGTGGTTGGACACTCCCTCACGGTGACAGTGGCAACGATTGATTCAATATTGTTGGCAAAGCCGGTTCTCTTACGCGATATTTGCCTTTTTGTAAACACGCTACAGCATGCGCCGGATGATCTCGCTCAGGTCCGCCTCTGACCCGAAGGCGAAATCGGCGCTTTCCCGGAGACCAAAGTCCAGCGGGTCGAGCCGGTCGAAAACCGCCAGGCTGATGCGTTCAATGAAAGCGATGGTTTTTAAGAGCTCTTCCTTGGAGACGTGCGGCGCCCGCTCGCCGCGCAGCATCAGGGTTTCGATGTTGTCTTGCTTGAGTTTTTCCTCAAACCGGGCCGATTTCCGCAGCAGCTGCCAACTGATCCGCCGCCGGTTCATCAAGGCCGCGTAAACGTCGGCAGCATCTTCGATGTCTTCGAGAAAGCTCAACGTAAACTCCAGACATGCCAATAATTGGTCGTCTCCACCCAACTTGGCAAGGAAGTCGCACAAAAAACGGATTTTGCCGTTGCCCATCGGTTTGCGGGTATTGCGCAGTATGACCCTGACCGCGCTGCGGTCGACCGGCGCAACCAAAGTGGAGATCGCCATTGCCAGGCGCGGCTCGATCCGGCGGGTGAGATTCAGGCGCTGCAGAAACGTTGTGACCAATGCCGGCGAAAAATCGACCGCCAGGCGACCCAGTCGGTCGGAAAAAACGAGCGCCGTTTGAATGCGGCGAGCGGAGAGTTCGGCAGCGACGGCGTCGACATCACCCTGTTCCAGTCCGCCTTCTTCCGGCAGCAGCTCTTCGAGCTTCTGCTGCATCGGTTCATCGGGAAAAAAGATGAGCTCCAACAACCCTTCCCGTTCGGGGTCGGATTCATCGGCAACGATCCCTTCCAAGTCTTTCACGGAGGGGTTCGAAAAGGTCGCATCGATATATCCAAGCAGATCCGGCCCGACCTCGATACCCGCGCGCAGAAGTTGCTCAATCTTTCCGACCAGCCGTCGGTGCCGCTCGCTCATGGTTGAACCGTCACAGGTAATGGGCCATTTTCATCATCAATTGGTGTTTCTGCATACCACCCGGCAGGCTTTCTTTCATCTCGCCATTGTCGAAAATAAAAAGGGTGGGAACGCTGAGGACATTGAACCGGGACGCAGTTTGCGGATTTCCGTCGACGTTGAGCTTGCCGACCCTGATTTTGCCTTTGGTCTCTCTGGCGAAATCCTCGATAATCGGGGCGACGGCGCCGCAGGTCGGACACCATGGGGCCCAGCAGAAAAGCAGAACCGGCAAAGGAGCGGCCAGCACCATCTTCTCGAAATTGACGTCCGTGACGATCACCGGCTGGGAAATAAAGAGCTCCCCGGTGGGAAGCGCTTCTTTGCACTTACCGCACTTGGCCCCGCTGTCGATCTTGTGTCCCGGGACCCGGTTGCGGGTCTTGCACTGCGGACAGCGAATCATGTAACTGCCGGCCGCATCCTCTGAGGCCGCAGCCGTATCGAGCGGTACTTGGCATTTACCGCACCGGGCGCTCGAACCGATTTTTTCACGCGGGATTTTATTACGTGCGCCGCAGCTCGGGCACTTGACAATTGCCGACGTCGATTCGTTCATTTATTTTCCTTTAAAACACCAACGGATTCCAGAGCCGCCACCGTTCATGAAATTAATTTGTAGTATTAGAGCAGTTTTGTCAGTTGAGTCGGTTAAGTCAGTTTTGTCAGTAAAAAGATACCATCGATCTTGACGACTAAATGCTCATGACCCTACCGGCCGCCACGGTGCATTCAGTTTAATTACCTAATATACTAAGACCTCATTGTCCCGAGTAAAGCACGCGGCCCTCGGCTCAGGACGTTCCTTTTTCCCGGGAGACGGCTGCATATTTTTTCAGTTTCTTGTGCAGCGTTTTACGGGTGATCCCCAATTGCCGGGCCGCTTCGCTCTTGTTGCCGCCGGCCATTTCCAGGGCCCTGAGGATGGCGACGCGCTCCACCTCTTCCAACGGAGCCGGACCGGAATTCGCCGGTTCGCCGCGGGCCGTTTCGCTCCCGGCCGGCTCCGGCACAATCCTCAAGTCCGCCAGGTCGAGATAGTCGCTGCGGGTCAACACGACCCCCCGTTCGATCGCGTTCATCAACTCGCGAACATTGCCCGGCCATTCATGCTTGAGAATGGCGTCCATTGCCCGCGGTGTGAAGCCCTTCACCGTTTTACTGTTTCTTTCGGCGAACACATCGCTGAAATGCTGGGCCAGCAGGGGGATATCCTCCCTTCTGTCGCGCAGCGGCGGCAGGCTGAGCCCGACCACGTTCAACCGATAGTAAAGATCTTCCCGAAAATCCCCCTGCCGGACGAGTTCTGCGAGATTCTTGTTGGTGGCGCCGATCACCCGCACGTCCACCGCTAACGGCGTTTCACCGCCGACCCGGATCACTTCCCGTTCCTGAAGCACTCTCAGCAGCTTGACTTGCATGGTGACCGTCATCTCGCTCACCTCGTCCAGAAGAAGGCTGCCGCCGCCGGCCTGCACGAAACATCCCTCTTTGCGGCGCTCCGCCCCGGTAAAGGCTCCTTTTTCGTGCCCGAAAAGTTCCGATTCGAGGAGGGTCTCGGTCAGCGCCGCGCAGTTGATCTTCACAAAGGGTCCGTCCTTGCGATGGCTGTTGTAGTGCAGCGCACCGGCAATCAACTCCTTTCCGGTTCCCGACTCACCGGTGATCAGCACGGTGGCCTCCGAGGGCGCAACCTGGGCCACAGTTTCCAGCAGCCGGATCATGGCCGGACTCTGTGCGATGATACTGCGCCGGTCGAATTGCCGTCCAAGAGTTTGCTTGAGC
>JAQAZR010000351.1:0-3318 GCA_032127235.1 Deltaproteobacteria bacterium | reverse complement strand
ATGACCAGACCGGCGAGGAAACCGGCCGCCAGGTTGGAGGCCAGGGTGATGCCCAGCATCATCACGGCCACGAAGAGACCCTTGCGGTCCTTCAGGTCGATGACCGTCAGTGCCAGTTGACCGCCGGCGAAGATGAGCAGGACCCCGAGGATCGACATCGGCAGCAGGTAGAGGACCGCCAGGATGCGGTCGCCGAAGAAAACAACCAGAAGGATGAAGAAGACCCCGATTAAAAGATTGGAGCCGGCCGTGCGGGCACCGAACCGGTGATGAGCCGCGAGTCCGCCGGCACCGTGGCAAAGGGGCATACCGCCGAAGAGAAAGCCGACGAAGTTGGCGATGGCGATGCTGATGCAGGCGGAACGGTAAGTTACGCGTCGCGAGGCTTCACCGAAGTATTCGTTCGAAAGGTCGGCGTAGGCGATCACGGCATTGCCCAGGGTCATGGGAATCTGCGGTAGGACCAGGATTAACAGGGCGCTCGCGAAGTCGGCCGAACTCGGGAAGGGGAACGGCAGAAACGGCGGGAGATGCAGGCCCAGCCGCAGTTGCTCGAATCCCTTGTGCGTGCCCAGAATCAGGCCGATGAGGACACCTCCGCAGACCACCAGCAGACCGGCCGGCAGTTTGCGGTTTTCCAGCAGAAGCAGTGTCAGCAGTCCACCGAGACCGCCGACGATAACACCGACTGGCAGAAGACCGAGGCGTTGAACCGTCAGGAAAGGTTCGGCGGCCTCGGCCATGAGCTGGAATTTCGAAGTGCCGATCATGAACCTCACCCCCTCGGCCATCAGCAGGACGCCGGTGGAGAGCTGCACGCCCCGCACCACCGGCTTGGGCGTGTATTTGCCGATCAGGTCCATGGCGCCGGTGGCGCCAATAACGATGAAGACCCCCGCCAGCCAAAGGCTCGAGGCCATGATTTGGGAAGCACTCAAGCCCATGGCGATGGCGTACGCGCCGACGACCTTCATTGGCTGGACCGGTACGGTAACCCCGAAGTAAACGCCCGCAAAAATATAGTAAAGACCGACGGAAAAGAAGAGCCCGGCGGGATCGAGCTTGTTGATCAGGATCATCCCGATGGCAAGGGGCAGCAGGGTACCGAGATCGCCGAGGGAACCGGCCAACTCCAAGCGGTTAAAGGTGTAGCGGTGCGTCACGGCTTTTCCTTGTCCTGGTCGAAGACCCGGCCCGGGAACCGCAGCAACTCCTTGATCTTTGCGTCGCGGATTTTTTTGTCGTGGGTCGATTTCTTCCTGAAGGCTTCGGCCATTTTCTCCAGCAGGTCCTCGAACTTGACCGGCTTCAGAAGGTAGTCGAACGCGCCCAGCTTCATGCCCTCGATGCTGGTTTCGACCGAGGCGTGGCCCGTGAGCAGGATGACCTCGGCCAGCGGCTGCAGTTTCTTGATCTCCCGGAGCACCTCGATGCCGTCCATGCCGCCCGGCATCTTGATGTCGAGCAGAATGACATCGAAAAGCTGATCTTTCAGCATCTGGATGGCTTCTTCGCCACTTGTGAGTCCGATAGCCTCGAGTTTGCGTTTCTGCAGACGGTTGACGATGGTTTCCAGGAAATCGACCTCGTCGTCTACGACCAAAATTCTAAACGTGACCATTTTTACTTCTCCTTGGTTTCTGTTTCTGCTTTCTCAACCTGGTTTCCGTTGCCGTTACGCTACTTTTTCTCCGGCAGTTTTATCGGCAGTCGGATAACAAAAGTCGTGCCTTTATTTTCGCCGCTGTTGAACGTCAGGGTTCCACCCATCTTTTCGATGATGCCGTAGCTGATCGACAATCCCAGACCGGTTCCGCGCCCCGGACCCTTGGTCGTGAAAAAGGGATCGAAGATCCGGCGCTGCATAGCTTCCGGAATACCGGAGCCGCTGTCTTTAATGCTGATCTCGATGGTCCGATTGTCGGACACGGTCGCTAAATCGATAACGCCGTCCTTGCCGATTGCGTCGATGGCGTTGTTGAACAGGTTCAGCAGGACTTGCTGGAGCTGGGACTGATCGCTGGCAATCACGGGCAGGTCGGACTGCAGGTCCTTGCGGATTTCGATGTTGTTGATGCGGGCATGGT
Organism: Deltaproteobacteria bacterium; assembly: GCA_032127235.1. Classification (GTDB taxonomy): domain Bacteria; phylum Desulfobacterota; class Desulfobacteria; order Desulfobacterales; family SG8-13; genus JARFQH01. The sequence continues at coordinate 1,231 of JAQAZR010000351.1, read as the reverse complement.
TTTTCAACAGTTCCAGGGTCTGGTTGATGATGCCGTTGACGTCGACATCGTCGAGACGCGGTTCCATGCGGCGGGCGAAGCCGAGCATGTTGTGGGTGATCTTGCGGGCCCGTTCGACATGCTCTTCTATTTTTTCAATCGAACGCTGATATTCTTCGAAGTTCTCGCTCTGCTGAAAGTTTTCCTCGGCCAGAAGATCCCGCATCCAGCCGGCTTTTTCGCCGATAACGGCCAACGGGTTGTTGATTTCGTGGGCGATGCCGGCCGCCATTTTTCCCAAGGCGGCCATTTTGTCGGATTGAATCAGCTGGGAGTTCAATTCGTCCAACTCGCGGTCGGCTCCTTCAAGCCGTTTGATGGCCATATTGGCGGTTAAGAGAATCGTGGCAACGATCGCCAGGCACGCGAAAGCGATAATGAAGATCGTGCGGTTCAGAGTCGATTTCAAGCCGGCGATCTCTTCACCGGCTTCCTGGCTGATGATCAGCAGCCACTCGCCGTTCTTCAGCCAGCTGCCGGCGTAATACTGGGTCGTTCCGTCGGGTAGTTTCTTGATGTTGACCGTGTCCTCGGCGAAAGAGTTGGTATCAAGGTCCGACTTGCTCAGGATGGCGCCGTGAAAGCGGGGATTGGTTTGAAAGGTTCCTTCCTTGTTGACAATGAAGGCATCTCCCCTTTGGCCGGTGTGGGCGGTTCGGACCAGGCGATTGAACACCTCTGAGTCGATGGTGGCCCTTAAGATGTAGCTGCGGTCCTCGTCGTGTCCCCGGACGGCGATGATGAAGTGCGGCACTTGCCGATACCCCATGTAAACATCGCTGATGTACCGGCCCTTGCTCATGACCTCGCTGAACCAGGGTTGCTGGTAGTAGTTCAGTCCCTTCAGGTCGTAGGGACCGACGTAGACCAACTGGTTGCCGGCGCTGTCGATGATGCCCATGTCGACCAGTCCCAGACCGTCGGCCCGCCGGTTGATCACCTTGAAGATCTCCGCGAGATTCTGCGGCTGGCTGAGTTCGGCAAAACTTTGGGTATCGACGATGGTGGTCAGGATACTGGTGCGCTCGCGCAGGAAGACGTCGATTCCACTGCGGTGCGAGCGGACCAACGATTTGATCTGGGTTTCGGTTCTCTCGGCGAAAACGTTGGCAAACTGGTAGTAGAGCCCGAAGCCCAGAAAAATCAGTGGCGCAACGGACACGATCAGGGTGACAATGATGATGTCCTTTTT
>JAQAZR010000350.1:0-7717 GCA_032127235.1 Deltaproteobacteria bacterium | reverse complement strand
ATAAACCCTCCCTGGCAAAACCCATTGAGGGTGACCGAATTTCCGTGAATGGCCTTCAGCCGTTCGCAGAAGAACCGGGTGTCGAGGATATCTTCTTCGCCGGTAAGGGTTTGAACCGCCGGAGTCGTGTCGATGTCTTTGATGACACGGATATAGGTCGGTATTCCCTGGTTGGCGTAAGCGTGGGCATAACTTTTGTTTTCACCTGGTAAAAAGGCCAGAATGTTGGCTCCCAGGACATAGGGCGGAATAATCAAAATCGGTTTGCCATTCGACCGAACCACAGCGCCATTGCGCGGCAGGACCTGGTATACGGTGAACCGGTCGGTCTCGGCGATTTTGTGGTAGCCGCCGTCCTCGAAATGAAAACCGTATTCGGATTCGATGGCGCGAATCGCGCGGGGGTAGGCGTAAACGACTTTTTCCAGCAGGGCGGCCTCTTTGGCCATAAATGCAGAGAAATCTTCACCACTGCCTTTTTCGATGCTGTTGAGCAACGCGTTAAAGGCGCGCGTTACCGTTGCCGTATGGTAGTCGTTCATTCCCGTCAGGCTGCTGATCATTCCTTTTTCAGCCACCTGCAGATTGAATTTGAACAATTCGAGGTAGTCTTTGAGGGATTCGATGGGATGGTGGCGGACGAGTTTGTCGCTTTCAGTCGTTTGGAAGGCGTTGAGGGCAGTCCAGTAGGGCAGCATGAATTCATTGGTGTAACGGTACACACCGATCCAATATGACTGGCAGGCCGTCAGAACGTCGCCCGCGAGCTTTAGAAAAGCGGGATCGATGTCATCGGATAACCGGTTGCTCTGTTTCTCGCCGTCGGTTTTCATATGTCGCGTCTCGCACGCCACCACTTCGAAGTGGCCATTATTTGGATTTCGATTTTTGGGCAGCGTCGAAAAATTCCGCCACCTTCTTGTAATTGTCGTCAGCGGTTTTTTTGAAATCCTGGCACCCTTTGTTATAGGCATCGACCCATTCCTGAATGAGTTTTTTGCCTTCTTCGGGAAGCCAGGTGGCCTGTGTCAGGAACGTGTTGACCATCTTTTCATTCTGATCGCCGATTGTCAACATGGCTTTGAAACTGTTGTCAAAGGCCGTTTTGTTGAAGTCGAGCATTTGCTTCAGCATTTGATTGGGTTCGAACATACTTGCCTCCTTTTCAGAAATCAACTGTTTTTCGCCGAATTACTTCGCTTTTGGCATTGGGGACGCTTGGGGTTTCTTCAGCGTGGGAACCGCTTCGAAAAGATCGGCCATCTTCACGAAATTCTCGTCGATAGCACCCTTGAAATCGGTCCGACCTTTTTTATACGCGCCGACCATCTCATCGATAACCCGTCGACTCTCCTCGGGCAGCCAGGTTGTCTGTTCGATCATGGTGCTGAACATCCGCTCGGCCTGGTCCTGGAGCATGGTCACGGCCTTGAATGTGTTGTCAAAAGTTGTTTTTTGAAAATCGATCATTTGTTTTGCAAACTTTTCCGTCTCCATGGTTTGAAATCCTCCCTGTTTAATTTTATGTTTTTGATGCGCTGATCCGCAGCTGACGATACCTTAATCGTGGAAATGGTCACTATTTGGATTTCGATTTTTGGGCAGCCTCGAAGAAGGCCGCTACTTTCTTGTAATTATCGTCAGCGGTTTTTTTGAGATCCTGGCACCCTTTTTTATAGGCATCGACCCATTCCTGAATGGGTTTTTTGCCTTCTTCGGGAATCCAGGTGGCCTGTGTCAGGAACGTGTTCACCATTTTTTCATTCTGTTCGCCGATTGCCAACATGGCTTTGAAACTGTTGTCATAGGCCGTTTTGTTGAAGTCGAGCATTTGTTTCAGCATTTGATTGGGATCGAACATCGTTGCCTCCTTTTCTTAAATCAACTGTTTTTCGTCGTGTTACTTCGTTTTTGTGATGGGTGACGCCTGGAGTTTTTTCGGCGTGGGAACCGCTTAAAAAAGATCGGTCATCTTCTCGAAATTCTCGTCGATAGCACCCTTGAAATCGGTACGACCTTTTTTATACGCGCCAGCCATTTCGTCGATAACCCGTCGGCTCTCCTCGGGCAGCCAGGTTGCCTGATCGATCACGGTGTTGAACATCCGTTCGGCCTGGTCCTGAAGCATGGTCACGGCCGTGAAGGTGTTGTCAAAGGTTGCTTTTTGAAAATCGATCATTTGTTTTGCAAATTTTTCCGTCTCCATGGTATGAATTCCTCCTGTTAAAATTATCGTTTTTGATACGCTGATCCGCATCTGATGATACCGTAATATAATTATCTACGATTCGATGTCAAGATATTTTTTTGCATTGCACAAAAAAATATGCGGTTGCGGCGGATTAGCTGAAACGGTAATAATTTTAATTATTATATTGTTATTATTATAATAATCAAGTTTTAGTGTTTTTTACGACTGCTCCATCCATAAATTTAACTTGTTTTTTTGCTGCGCTGTGACAGGATGAAAGGCGCCGTTGATAATGCGTTTCTATTTATGGATGGACATTATTTTAAAAGGATAAGTTATGCCGGATAAGATTATATTGAAAAAATACGCGAACAGGCGGTTATATGACAACACCCGCAGCGCATACGTTACGCTCGAACAGGTAGCGGAGATGATCAAGGGAGGCAGTTCAGTGGCAGCGATTGATGCCAAAACGGGTGAGGATGTCACCGCCTTTGTCTTGACTCAGATCGTGCTCGAGGAGGCCAAAAAGAAAAACGCCTTGCTGCCGGCGGAGCTGCTGCACATGATCATCCGTTACGGTGACAACATTCTCGGTGAGTTTTTTGACAAATATCTGGAGCAGACGTTGAAAAACTACTTTTCTCATAAAAGCCGGGTGGATGAGCAGTTCAAACAGTGGTTGGATTTTGGATCAGATTTGTCGGCAATGGCCCAAAAGTCCCTTACGGGCCTATCGCCCTTTACGACGGTCTTTAAAAAGAGCGGTGATACGGAAGACAAGGAAAAAGAGTAGGCGACCTTTCGAGTCGATGCGATGAATTTAGACCAATTCTTCAAACCCTTTGTAGGATTTGATTCAGTTTTTCCACATCGACATGGTTTTTAAAATGATCTGCCAGCAGGTCATAAGCCTTTTCTTTGGCCACATAGCCATACACGGACGGGATGTCGATATGCCCCAGTCCGATTAATTGCAGCCACTGCCTGGTAATACTCGGATTATCAAACAACCCGTGGATGTACGTGCCGGCTATTTTGGAATTCAGGGTGATGCAACCATCTTCTCTCCGGCAAGAAGCGCCATTCTGCTCAAAAACGTCAAACAGGTGAGAACCACCCAGACGATCGGTTTGGCCCATGTGAATTTCGTAGCCCATCCCCTGGTTCGTACCCCACGAGAATCGCGTTAGCGTCGTTGTCTTGGGCGCTTTTAAAGTCGTCTCAACCGGCAATAAATCGAGTCCGTCCGATGACCCCGGATTGCCTTCCAACCCCTCCGGATCGTGCACTCGGCGACCCAACATTTGATACCCGCCGCAGATCCCCCATACATACCCACCTTGCAGCGCATAGGTGTGGAGCTGGTTACGCCATCCTTTTTGTTTCAGCCACTCAAGGTCAGTTCGCGTGCTTTTCGAACCGGGAAGAATGACAGCGTCAAACACTGAAAGTTCCTGAACCCGCTCCAGAAAATAGACGTGGAGGTGGCGTAAGGCTTTCAGGGCTTCAAAATCGGTAAAATTAGAAATATGAGGTAACCGAATGACGGCAATCGCCGGCGGTTTGATGTTTTCAGGTGCAACCGGTTTGGGGGCTTCTATTATCACCGAATCTTCAGACTCGATGGCAAAATGGTCGTACCATGGCAGCACACCGAAGACCGGCTTCCCGGTCTTTGTTTCGATCCATTTTACCCCGTCTTTAAATAGACGGATATCCCCCCTGAAACGATTGATCACGAATCCGATGATGCGATCGCGTTGTTTCGGCGAGAGACATTCCATCGTCCCGATAATTTGAGCAAACACCCCCCCCTTGTGAATGTCGGCAACGAGAATTACTGGGGCATCGGCATACTCCGCCATTCGAAAATTGACGATGTCACTCTCCATCAAATTCACCTCGGCACAAGATCCGGCGCCTTCCATCACGACGATTTCATAATTGGCCCGCAGACGATCCAGTGCGTTACACGCTTCGGAAAACAATCGGTCCTTTCTTCGGTGATAGGCGCCGGCCATGCTGTCGGCAAAGACTTCGCCCAACAAGACGACTTGTGAACCGATCTCACTGGTCGGTTTCAACAAAATGGGGTTCATATCCACATGCGGTGCAATCCGGGCGGACTCGGCTTGAGCAATTTGGGCACGACCCATTTCAAGCCCCTCGGGTGTTACCCCTGAATTATTCGACATGTTTTGCGCTTTGAAGGGCGATACCCGCAATCCGTTGTTTACAAAAATGCGGCACAGTGCGGTGGCAACGATACTTTTGCCTACATCGGATCCGGTACCGAAAACCGCAATACAATTACCGTATCTGTCCGAGCTGGTGCCTATATCCATTGCTGGTTACCCACATTGATATCTACCGTGTGACAGATGACAGGATCGCGGAACGGGAAATTGGGAAAACGCCTCACGGCTGATGTTTTACCTGCCTGAAATCGATTTTTGTGCTATGGGTGAAAAATCGACCGAGCCGAAACACCAATTTTCGCTGATCGCGGTTTTATACTTATTTATTGGACCTCGGCAAGAAATAATTGCACATTTTGATTGTCTTTTGGTCCGTCTACCGCGTTACATCCACCGGCACATATCCTGATATGCATCGGCGGATGTGTCTTGCCGACGAACCGAAATCCGGCGCAATTCTGCGCCATTATTTCTTGGCGCGATCCTAATACGTAAAGGTTGGAAATTGAATAAGGGAGGCAAATTTCAGGAGGCTTACATTTTCATTCAGGCGTTTGATGTTGTTTCTTGATAGGGGGAGACGGATTCGATTCAACGATTTCCGGGGTATCACCCGTCAATTAATCCGTCATTTCGACTGCAGTGCAGTGGTCCTCCGGGATCCGTTCCGACGCCGGTCGCTGTGTTCCAGCAGGAAGTCCGCGATTTTCGCATAGTAATTCTCCAGGATCTTGTGCGAACGAAAAAGACCCATATGCCCGCCATCGCACAGGAGAGTCAACTTGCGCTCAGGCGGAACGGATGTGATCAGCTCCATATGTCCGGTTGCCTGAAGCGGTGGGGCGATGGTGTCTTGTGTTCCACCCAGTGCCCAGATGGGAACCCTGCCCGGATAATCAGCGATACCGAACTGCCTGCTGCCGATTTGAAGTGTCCCTCGCACCAGTTCGTTGTGGATGAATATTTTTTTGAAGGTATCCCTGATGAAACCGGCGGGAAAGTGCTGGACGCTGTTGTACCATTGATAAAAGGCCTTCTGTCTTTCCGCTCCCCGGCGGTTGCCTGTTTTGAGGTCGGCCAGCAGATTTTTCAGGTTCCGGAAATGCAGATCAAAGCCCATCAGATAAAAACCGAGCACCTGAAGTCGACCGTCGTAAGCGGTTCGGCCGGCGCCGGGACAGTTGCCCTCGATTCGCAGGCCGAACAGGGTCAGCAGTCGATCGATGTAGGATTCGCCGACTGTCCGCGCAAAATCGGTTAAAATACCGCTCTCGGCCTCGGTGTGCATTGGGGAGCCCGCCGAACCGAACGTCTTTGCAAGGCCTGGGTTCAGAATCAACGTTGCCATCAGCAGCGGACCCGGTTGGCAAATGGCGATCAGGTGCGCCGGCCGTCCGGTGCTTTTTTTCAGGAATTTCAGAACGGCCGTGTACTGATCGACCTGGCCTTCGAAGTCTTCACGGTGCCGCCGCCCGTTGACATATAGCGGGATTTCTTCGGCGCACTTCTGCTCCACCACGACCATGTGTGTCAGTCCTTTGTCCCGTAAAAAAAGAGCTACCCTTTCGGCAATGTTGGAGTGGTGGCCGGCACGCGGAGCGAAGATGACGGTGGCGTTTTGAATGTGGTGGCGGGTTTCGGTCGAGATGTCGATGACCTTTAAACTTGGCAGATCGAGCAGGATGCGGGTGTGGTCATGATCGATTGTCCAGTCCTGACCAGTTGAGGTATCGGTGAACAGTTTCAGAAACTCCAATTCGCCGGAGCGTTCCTGGCGGAATCGGTCGAAACCGGCAATCGCCGTTTTTTTCAGGCCTTCGACAAGAGGTTGCGTTCCGCCCTGACTCAGGTTTAAAAAGGTCTGAAAAGGACGGGTGTTCCAGAGCGGAGAGAGTTGACTTAATTGCCGCGTCAGATTGTAAAAAAAATTGCGGTTGTTTTGCCAGCAGTCGATGCCGGTGGAAATTGATCGCCTGAGGGTTTCCGAGCAGCTCAGGCTTGTCTGCAACGGCACTTTCAGGGTTTCAAGGTTATTGAGGACATGCGGAAATAGGGACATAACGGAATTCGGCATATCGATTCTTGCTCCCAGGAACGGTGATTTTGTTTGAACGGACGTTTCGAGCGTATGGGAAAAGCAAGAAAAATGCCATTTCCGGTGTTGGTGCCTTATATGGTTATAGTTGTCTGAAATCAATATATTTTTATTTTTTCCAGGTGACGTTCGGCAGGAACCGGAAAGTGTAAAAGGTTGCAATGCGTCAAAATAATGTTGTTATACAGCTTACAGCTGATGTTTTTTGACACCTGCCAGCGGTCAGCGGCGGAATTCTGAGGTCAGCCTTACTCGGAAAGGGCGACCGTAAATCATTGAATCGATCGGAAACAGAGAGGAGGAAAGTGCATGATAGGATTATCAATTGACAAACTGAGCGTGGGGCAGAGTGCCCGGTTTTCTAAAACAATCACCGAGACGGATATTTACCTTTATGCCGGTATTTCAGGAGATTTCAACCCGGCCCACGTGAATGAGCAGTATGCTGCCAAGACTTTTTTCAAAACCCGCATCGCCCACGGGATGCTGACGGCCAGTTTCATATCCACACTCATCGGGACGATTCTCCCCGGGCCGGGATCGATTTACATGCGCCAGGAGCTCAATTTCCTGGCGCCGGTCAAAATCGGCGATACGGTGACCGCCATTGCCGAAGTGGCGGAGATCATCGCCGACAAAAAGCGGGTGCGGCTCAAAACCTGGTGCATCAATCAGGACGGAACCACAGTCCTCGACGGCGAGGCACTCGTGAGCCCACCGCGGGCGGCCAAATAGGTTTCCGTTCCAGAAATGGCCTTTTTCCGCAATTTCGGCGTCAATCGGCAGAATCCCTTGTGCGGCATACAGAAGTATGCCTCCGCGCAATTCTTTGATTTCCTTGAACTTGCGGAAAATTGCTCATTTCTGGATCGGAAACTGATCAATGAAAACGCGGCTATCCCTTAGACCCCAGCCGCAGGCCCCCGTGGATATAGAAAACGTCTCCGGCCAAGGCCTCGTTGCGATAGAGTTCCCCGATCAGGGACGCGACTTCCTCGGGTTCGACCAGGCGACCGATCGGCACGTTTTCAAGGATACCGTCGAGGGCCTTCTGGTTCATTCCCTTGACCATGGGGGTGCCCACATAGCCGGCCGTGATGACCTTCAGCATGACCGACATCGCCGCCTTGGTCGATGAGTAATTCAGTTGTCCGGCCGTTCCCAGAGAACCGGTCGAGGAGACCAGGCAGATCAATCCGCGACAGTCGTTCAGGTTAAACGCATTGCACT
>JAQAZR010000349.1:0-3373 GCA_032127235.1 Deltaproteobacteria bacterium | reverse complement strand
GTATTTGGTTCCCGGCAAATCCAGGGTGAGAAACGCTTCGATATTTTTCTCGACCGCCACCCGGCCGACATACAGGAAGACCGGACGAGGATCCGGTATAAACCCTTTGTCCCTTATGCGCAAGAGATCCGTATCGACGCCCCTCGACCAGAGAACGGTGTGAGTGACACCTTTTAGTGCCAATTCCCGCTTCAGTGGTAATGAGGCCGTCATGACCTTGGAAGATGCCGCATGGAACCATTTCAAAAGCCTGAAAACAAACCGGCCCGGAATGAAAGACCGCATTTCGATGTATTCGTCGAAACGGGTCGTAAAAGAGGTCGTAAAGCTGAGGGAACGCTTGCGGCAGTATTGCCGGCAGCAGAGCCCGATCGGCCCCTCGGTAGCGATGTGGATCGCGTCGGGTTGAAAACGATCCATCATGCGGGAAACCCTTGCCCGGGGATTGATGGCCAAACGGATCTGCGGATAGGTGGGACACGGAACGGTTGAAAAATAGCCGGGATGGATGGTGAATACCTCGTGCCCCATGCGGCTTAGGTGGTCAACCGTCTGGGTCAAGGTCGTGACGACACCGCTTATCTGCGGATGCCAGGCATCGGTGGCAAGTGCAATTTTCATAGGCGTAATCTGTGTAGATGGGCACTAATTAACCGCCTATTATTATAGATTAAAATGAGCCCCTGATGAGCGTGCTGTTAGGGTGAGGTTAGCGATGCGGGTTTTACGGCAGGATGACCGTTGCAGAGTGTGATCTTCACCGCACCCCCCACCCTTGGAGGGAGAGGGTCGCGGTGAAGATGTAAGAGCGGGGATATTTCAGGCTTGGTTGTCGTCACGAACCGGGACGGCGGGATGATGCGAAGGCGCGGCATAGCTCTCGCGTTTGGCAGCGGCTACGGCCCGGTTGGCGATATCCTGAACCTTCTCGTACGCCTGTTCTTGCTTCTTTGACAGGTCGCTGATCTGAGCCGCCTGAGAGGTGACCAGGTTATTCAATGACTCGATTCTTGCCGCCAGTACGTTCTTCTCGCCTTCGAATCGGGATTCCATGAGCGCCCTGTCTCTTTCAAAATCGCGTGTGAGCCGCTTGGTGGTCTCGGCCACCGCCGCTTGAACGGCGGCTTCGTTGCGTTTGGGGAAGCTTTCCACCTCTTTTTGCAGGGCCGCCGTCTCTTTTTCACGGCCTGCAATGGCTTCTTCACGCCCGTCGAGCTCAGTCTTGCGCTGCTGGTATTCCTTCTCGAAATCACTGCGCTTTACAGCGATCTCCTTCTGAAGCGCCTGCAACTCATCTTCCTGGGCATTTTTCCTCTGCGCTTGCTCCCGCGCAAAAGCATACTCATGTTCTTCCTTTTCTCTCTGGCGCTGCTTTTCGTTCGCCTCCTTTTCTTCTTTTATCCGCCGATCATGGTCGGCCTTTTCCCTTTGCCACAGGGCGCGCAATTCCTGCATTTCCGCTTCGAATGTGCCCTTTTGCACCTCCATGTCCCGCTCGAACTGCTCCTTTTTTGCCCGCTGGGCTTCGATCAGGGCGGCGAGGTCGGAAGCAGCGGTTTCGACTTCATAGAGGGTGTTGAGCTCCTCCTGTTTGGTCTCGATGGCGGACTGAATTTTGCGGTAGGTGTCGATTTCGGTCACGAGACGTTCCGCCAGGTCACTCAATTCGCGGCTGATCGCCCCGCGCAGATCGTGAAGCCGCTGCACCGGATCCTGCGCGGCCTGAGCATCGGCCGTCGCCATGGCCACCTGTTTTTCCAATCGCTTTCGGGCTTTTTCGGCATCCAACAAATCCCTGTCCGAAATTTCAACCTGTTTTTTTGCCGCCTCGTAAGCCTCCAGCAGTTCCTTTTTGGTATTGGCCATGGATACATTGGGGAGTTCGGTTTGATCAGTCATTGTGGTATCCCATTGGTAGATTGTTTCGGATATGTCCGGATCCAGCGCTCTCAATCTTGAAACCAGCGACATCCGGTTTTCGACTGCAACAGCTGCCTGAACGGGCAATCCTATCCATTGAATCCATTTCGACAACCACGTCCATTAAGGGAGCGGATACAGATGACGTACCATGGTCCAAACCGGCAGTCAATCGGGACTTTCATCAAATTTTAATTCGCATCTAATGTTGCGTTAACAGCCGTCGGGTACGGATCGCTGTCGGAAACAGCCAAAACATCACGAATTCCGGGTCATGGCTCGAAGCCGGTGCCAATATGCACGCCACCGTCACCCCGACGTTGCGGACTGGTGCCGCGCACAACCCGGCCGTCTTTAACCATTGCTGCAAAGGATGACAACCATGCCGATCAACCCCTGTCGTGAGTGCAAGATGATGGATCAGGACAAGAACAACGCCGTCTGCCTGAAGTGTGAAAAACGCTTTCGCTACGTGGCCGGACTCGAGGCCGCCATGAGCTACCCCTTCTCTAATGCCGAAGTGGCCGACTTTTCCCCGCTGCGCGGGCTGAACCGGAGCTTTCTCTCCTGAACGCTTTAAAACGCCTGGCACCCGCAGACAGAAAGATCGCCGCTGCGAATTGGATCACGTGGGTCGCCGTCTGGGCGGCCGCCGGAGTTGTGTCGTCCGCGGCGGCTGAAACCGGCCGGCCTGCAGCCGAACGCTACTCGTACGTGGAAACCACCGGATCGCAGGCGGTTTCTATAGAATATGTGAGTCTTTTGTATAGCACGGCAGCTATTGGTTCAGGCAATGCGACGCTGTCTTCCTGCAGTATGCCGGGGGGCATCTGCTGTCGGGACCCGAAAACACGGTCACCCGCATCCGGACGGATGCGGATCCCTGAGAAAGCACCGCCGATCGGACCCAATTTCAGGGAAGATGGGGGTTGTAGCGGCTGTAGTCCTCGAAGATCGGGGTAGGCTTTTTCGGAATCGCGTTTTTCGACGAGGGGCGTTAAGTCCTCCATATCGCAGAACAGGACCGTGACGTGCTTTCGCTCTCCTTCGATCATGTCTCGATTGGCTGAGATCTTCTCGGTCACCCTGTTACTGCAAGCAGGAAGCCTAACCGGAAAATGGCATTATTTTCTCTTACAAATAGGCTTTGGCTATTCAAATCTGTTTTGAGCAAATCTCAATGCATATACAGGTATCTTTAAGCGGACCTGAGTGCAGGTTTGTTGGAGTAAGCTGGATTTTAATTCCTCATAATTCCGGTGCAAATAGATCGACCTAATCTGTACTATTAATCTAAAATGGCCATACACAATATGTTGTATATGGCCATTTTCTTACTATTGCCCTGGCGGACGGTAGCTGACATTTATCTTTGTGGCCTCATCGATTTGTTCCGGAGTCAAGAGAACAACGGTTTTAACCTTGGCAGCGCCACTGGCATTGATTTTAAGGG
>JAQAZR010000348.1:0-5296 GCA_032127235.1 Deltaproteobacteria bacterium | reverse complement strand
GCACACGGACATCATTTCCTGCCGGCAGTAACTCATCTGTTGTTCCTGCACGTCGAATACCCCTCACGTTGCGGCGGAGAAAATGGCCTCCAAGAAGTGTTGTCCCCATTACTCTTATTGCCCCTTTTCAGGTGAAACTTTAGCGGTTTGTCTGATGCACTCACCGAGCGGATACCTGTGACGGTTCTGCAGTGCCCAACTGAAATGGCGACAACAATTTTGCGCGTATCCTGGCATAAAGCAGGAAGCATGCCAGGATGATCGGACGGCGTCATACAGCGGTATGTTTGATGTGCAGGAGTATTTGAAACGAGGCGCGCTGCAAGGGAGGGTCTGGTTTTCGTCGGTTTACGCCGGTAGATGTGTCAAGATGATGACAGGCGGCAACAACAAAACGTCTACCCGTCGATCCACACGCTGAAGCGGACCTGCCAGAAAAGCGGCGGCAGGGCCGTCAGTATGAGAAATACAAAGAGTGCCAGGAGGATCCGGTCGGCAGCGATGCGGCTGCGTTCAAAAGCCGCCGGCAGCATCTGCGGATCGTTTCTCACCGCGGCCGGCAGCAGAAAGGATGCCAGGCTTTCGAAGCCGATGACTGCCAAAGCGCCGAACAGCGGGAACCCGACCACACGGTATTGCGGCAGGAAAAGACACCATGGGCAGCGGTGTTGTAAAACCCCGTAATGGTAGGCGGAGAGAATGTCGGTCAGGGTGATGGCCGCCACCGGGACCCAGACGGCGGCGGTTGCTGCCAGCAGGCCGTTCCACTTCAATGAGGGAGCGGTCGCCGACCGGCGAACCAGCAGCCCCAGACAGAGAAGCAGGATGCTCAGGCCGCCCCAGGCCGTCAGCCAGAAACCATCCGAAAGCCCTGATATGCTTTGCGCCTCGCTTAGCGTTCGATACTGATCGTAGACGACCGCACAGCAGTCCACTGGCCGGTGCGTATCCACTCCGAATGCGGCGCTCACGCTCTGGACGATGGCCAAAGCGGCCACCGGAAGCGCAAGCAGCAGCAAACGTGCACCGAGTCTGGCCAGAGGGTAATCCGGCCGCTTGCGGCCGAGGTTTTCCAGCGTGTTCCAGAACAGCAGGATACCCAGCAGAATGACGTTCAGAATGAGGAAGCCGGTGCCGGCCGGGCCCATGGCCTGCATGACGCCGGTTCCACACATGGCGCCGGGGATCAGAGCGGGAAACACATTGGAGATGCCGAGTAGCAACAGCACGCCTGAGAACAGCGTAATCCCCAATGCCCGGCGTGCTAGGACAACGGTGGCTTCGGCTTCGATCTCGAGGGATATCTGAGCGCGGTCGGCCGATGCCGGCTTCCATCCGCTGACGATGCGAAAAGCCTTTGCTGCAGCCGCCGTCAGCAAGAGCAGTGCAATGAACTGGGCCGCCAGGGCGGTCAGTTGCAACGGGTGCCAGATCATTTTAACGCCTTCAACCGGCCTTGTACGAGCCGGAAGCGACCGCCTGTCACTCCGGCCTCCAGGATGCGCGGGTCGTGTGCGGTGACAACCACGACGGCGCCTGCTGCCGCAGCTGCCGCCAGCGTCTTCAGTATCTCTTCGGTGCTCTTGTGATCCTGGTGGGAGGTCGGTTCATCCGCAAAGAGGAATGACGGCTGCGCGACCAGAGCCCGGGCGATTGCCACACGCTGGCGTTCACCGCCGGAAAGGTTGCGGACGAGTTTGTCGGCCAGTGGATCGACGCTCAGCCTGCTGAGTGCCGCCAAGGCCGATCGGCGGCATTCCTTCAGACCGCCTCCCCTGGGAATCAGCGGCAAAACAACGTTTTCCACTGCGCTCAGGTCCCCCAACAGCCGGTCGTGCTGAAAAACGATGCCGACCCTTCGCCGCCAGCGATCACGATGCGAACTCACCCAGCGGGAAACGGCCTCGCCGTCGACAACGACCTCACCCTGGACCGGACGCAACAGACCGGCCAGTACATGCAGCAGGGTGCTCTTCCCAGCCCCGGTTGCCCCTGATATGACCGCCATTTGCCCGGTTTCAAATTGTGCCGACAGGTCATCGATCACCACCTTTTCCCTGCCATCCGATGCGCGGCGGGCGACCGTCAGCCGACGGCATTCGATTCCCCGTTCCATCAGAAATTCGTCCTTTCGAGCATTTCCTGGGGATCGGCAATCGCACAGCGGAGCACCGTACCGATGGTGGCTGCAAGAAACGGCAACACGACCAGACCCGTCACCTCCAGCAAAATCAAACCGGCGTCGCCCGGACTGAAAGAGAGCCGGGAGGACAGAGCCTGCCATTCGGGGCACAGGTGGCCGGGCCAGTTCGCATTCGGCCAGAACACCAGCAAAAACGTCAGCATTATGCCGCCGGCTGCGCCGGGGATGCCGATCAGAAAGGCCCTGGAGACCTGAAGACGGACGATGTCGCCGGTGGTCCACCCCAGGGCCTTGAGCAGACCGATTTCAAACCGGTGGCCGAACCGGTCCCTGACCGTCACGGCCACGAGAAGACAGAGGGTCAGCAGTGCGGGGACAAGAAACGCGACGGCCATGCCGCCCATTCGTGCAAGCCCCGCAGCATAGATTCCGGCACTCTCTGTCCGGGTCGTGATCCGGACAGTCCAGGGAAAAGCGGCGGTTAGATCGGGCAGGATCGCGCTTTCCTCGGACGGGTTGAAGACCTCGACCGCCAGGTCGCTGGCATAACCGTCCGGTATCCCCAAAAGGTCGCGCGCGTCATCGATGTGGAGCAGCACGATATTTGGTTCGGCAATGCCTGTCACTGCATCGCTGCGTCCGACGACCTTGAGCGTCGCCGTCCTCTGGCCGGTGAGGGTTAAAAACGGCGTCGCACGGTCCCCTTTTACATCGGTACCGACCACGGCTTCTCCCCGCCCGGGCAAGGCGGTCGGTTGCGGCAAAGGCGGTCCATACCGATCGACACCGATCACCGTCAGCGGCCCCTCGGGTCCGGCGACCCGGCCCCAGACTCGCGGGCGGGCAGCGATGACACCCGGAACGCTTTTTGCGAGTTGAACGGATTGATCGGACGGAATGGGTGTCCAGCCCAACGCGTTTAATTTCCGGACCACCAGAGACGGAGCATCCCTGAACATAAGGCCGGTTGTGGTCGATAGGGCCTGGGTGAACAAAAGCGGGGCAGCGGTTACTGAGACTGTCAGCAGCAGGGCGGTGACGAGCAGGCCACTCTCCAGCGGTCGACGCACCAGATCACGAATCGCCCATGCGAGCAAGGCCTGCAGGACCGGTCGCTTCATTTACCGGCTTTTCGACCGGTGATGGCGGTCCACTTGTCGTCGTTCATCTCATCCATTCGGAAAACGGTCTTGCCGCCGTGGCGCCGTTTAAATGCCTCCAGCGCCTTTTCGCCCTTGACGGGGACCAGCGCCGGACCCATCGGACCGATGACATCGGAGCCGGCGACCCAGAAGACGTCCCGACCGTCCACCTCCTCCCCGGTGAAGTAATCCCTGACCAACGGTGTTTGCAATTTTTTCTTTTCTGTTGCCAGAAAGATTTCCGGGTGAAGCCATGCACGCAGCATGCAACCCGTGCCGCAGAAATAATAGGTGGTCTCGTCCGCCAATTGAATTGCACTGGAAAATTTTGCGTGTTCGACCACCTTCATGCCGCACACGGGGCATCGGTCATCGTCGCTGATCTGCATGCGGTTGTTTTCGTCGAGGGGCTTTCGGCCGGGCTCAGGGCCGTCTCCAGGGCCGGCAGCCCGGGCGCTGACTGTACCCCAAAGGAGCATTGTCAGCACTCCCGCCAGGCAGAGGACGGTGCGAAACAGCGGGCGGATCGTCAGGCGGTCGGACATCATCGTTCTCCTTTTGTGCAAGGGTCGTCAAGCAAATTCAGTGAAAATGGATCTTAAACTCCAAGCTTCTACAACTATGGAAATTAAAATAGACTGTCAACGCTATTTGTTTTATACCCAACGCTGCCATGGGTGATCTCGATCTGATATCCCTTTTCCTTTTGGGCCTGCTGGGTACAGGCCACTGCATCGGGATGTGCGGCCCTCTGGTGGTGGCTTTTCCCGGCCGCACCGGCCGCGTTGCACCGCATCTCTTCTATCACCTCGGGCGACTCGTCACTTACGGCGGGATTGGCGCGGTGATGGGTGGCATCGGCAGCGGTTTGGCCATGGTGTCGTTTGTCACGGGGTCCGATCATTTGCAGCTCGTTGCCCGCCTGCAAATCGCCCTGTCGTTCGTGTCGGCCGGGTTTCTGCTCTATTTCGGTCTTTGCCAGCTCGGTTTTTTCAAGCAACCTCAGTGGATGCGATTGGCGGCACCGGAAAAGATACCGGGCTACCGGCGGATCATCCGCCTGGCCTTCGTCAATCAAGGGGCGGTTGAAATGCTGTTTACCGGGCTTTTGATGGGGTTTTTACCCTGTGGTCTATCCTTTGCGGCTTTTTCCAGGGCGCTTGCGGCCGGTGGTTTTCTGCGCGGGTTCCTGCTGCTGTCGGCCTTTGGTATCGGCACCCTGCCGGGGCTCCTGCTCATAGGGACCGGAGCGTCCGCCTTGGCCCGCCGCTATCAGCATCATTCCGACATTATCGCCGGACTGCTGATGATTGCCATGGGCTTGTCCTTGGGGTTGAAAGCGATAACGGCCGACTAAGGGCTCAAAAAACCTGGATCTCTCGGCACGGCTTTGATATGCGTGCCTGATCGGTGGTTTAGCAAACACCTGACTGTGGAAGGGATTTTCTGCGATGCTGTCCAGTAAAAATTTTTGGGGAAGCGAACACGACCGGCAATATCATTACGACGAGCGGATCCGTCGTGAAAAAATCGCCAATTATGGGTATCAGAAAGTGGCTGAGGATGAAAAGAGCCAATGGGTCCTGCGCCATTTCAATTCGGTTGCCCGCCAGTACGACCTCATGAACACCCTGCTGAGTTTCGGCATTCACTATCTCTGGAAGCGCTCGGCTATCGGCACACTCGGGTTGAAACCCGGCGACCGGGTGCTCGATGTCTGTGGCGGAACCGGTGACCTGGCCATTCTGGCCAAACGGGCCGTCGGTACCTCCGGAGAGGTGGTGGTTTACGACATCAATAGGGCCATGATCGACGCCGGACGCTTCAAAAAGACAAATGCAGGCGTCAGAAGCCGGATTCGCTACGTTCAGGGGAATGCCGAACAAATTGCATTTCCGGAGAAACATTTCGATGCGGTGATGGTCGGCTTCGGCATCCGCAACGTCACCCACATGGAGCAGGGTTTCAGTGAAATGCTGCGGGTGTTGAAGCCGGGCGGCCGGATGATGTG
>JAQAZR010000347.1:0-10605 GCA_032127235.1 Deltaproteobacteria bacterium | reverse complement strand
CCTTAAAAAGTTTCATCATCGCCTCCTGAATTTTTGTTGGTTTACTTTTTTCCGGAAGTTGCAATGATTTTCCCTATCAGTGTCACCCCGGCCTCAAGAAGGTTGCCGTCTTTCGGGTAACTGAAAATCTTCAGGTGATCACTGTCTTCTTCCGATACTCCTGTATTGCGGGATAAATAGAGCAAAACTGGTGCCAAGAAGATAACATGATGGAATTGTTTTATATAATAGATTAGTGATAGTGGCTGCTGAATGCTCCATTCCATAATTTGAACCGAAGCCGACCGCCTGGAGCCATCAGAACCGAGGTAAGTGGTAGAGTTTGCATAATAAAACCTGCGGGATCAAGACGAGAACTGTCGGGACTTAAATAGGATTAATCGGAATTCGAAATTCCGGTTTTCCCAGACTTCCGAGGACCAAACCACCGGCTCCATGAAAGGGTTCACCGAGAACAGCTGCAGGCACAGTCCTATTCTTGACATGGCAAGCACACTTTCCCTATACTGTCGGCGAAACTGTGGGTGTTTTTGGGAGCGTTCCCTATGAGTCGATCGATGACAGGAGGACAACGATGCTGAAACTTGGAGAGAAAGGCGCCATTCCCCAGCGCGACAACGAAAAAATTTGGAAATAATCCTTGACATGCGATGGTCGATTACCTATTCACCAAAACTTAAACAGACATAATAAAGCCGTGAAAATGAAACCACTCAAAACAATTTCGATCCCCTGCGGGCACTTCTTTTTTTATTTTAGAAGCGTCCATCCGGCTGATTGACGTAAACTGCTGAAACGCCCCCGGATGGACCTCAACTCGGTCTGTCCGGGGTGGTTTTTTTAAAGCCCCGGAAATTTTCCGGGGCTTTTTTTTATCGTGCTTCGTATGCGGGCGATCAGTCGAATCGAGGCCTGCGACAGTTCAGTGGCGCCTATCAGGCGTCAATAACCAGTGAAAGGAAAAAGGGGAATGATACTCGAACTGACGCCAAATATCACATCGGCTGAAAAGTCCGCTTTGGTGGCGGCTCTGCAGGATCAGCGCTGCGACTTTCGGGAACTTCCCGACACCGACGTTCAACGCATCGGCATCATGAACCGGGCGATTCGCGAACCTGATTTTTTCAGCCGTTTGCCCGGGGTTGCCCGGACGGTGCCGGTCAGTACGCCTTACAAACTCGTCAGCCGCCAAATGCACCCGCAGGATACGCTGGTCCCGGTCGGAAACGTGCTGGTCGGTGGTGACCGCATCACGGTCATTGCCGGCCCGTGCGCCATTGAAAGTCGTGAACAAGCGCTGACCATTGCCCATTTGGTCAAAAAAGCCGGTGCCGTCTTGTTCAGAGGCGGGGCATTTAAACCCCGAACCTCTCCCTATTCTTTTCAGGGCCTCGAAGAGGAGGGGCTGAAGATCCTGGCCGAAGTCCGTGAAACCTATGGCATGTGTGTGGTTACCGAAATGGCCGCTCCTTCCCAGGCCGAGATCATGCAAAAGTACGTCGATGTGGTCCAGATCGGCGCTCGCAATATGCAGAACTTCGAACTGCTCAAGGTGGTCGGCCGGATGGCCAAACCGGTTCTCCTGAAGCGCGGTCTGGCCGGCACAATCGAAGAATGGCTTATGTCGGCCGAGTATATCCTGTCCGAGGGGAATCCTCAGGTTATATTGTGTGAGCGCGGTATCCGCACCTTTGAACCGTACACGCGCAACACCCTTGACCTGACCGCCATTCCTGTCTTGAGAAATTTAACCCATCTGCCGATCATTATCGATCCGAGTCACGCCACCGGCATCCGTGAAAAAGTTAGTCCGATGGCCCGGGCCGCCATTGCCGCCGGTGCCGATGGGCTGATGATCGAGGTCCATCACGAACCCGACAAGGCGCTATCCGACGGTCCGCAGAGTCTTTATCCCCTCCAGTTCGGTCAACTGATGCGTGACCTTTACGTTATCGCTCCGGTGGTCGGCAAGCAGCTGGACTTTGGTTATCTGGACAAGGCCCGGGCCGTGGCCTTGCGCAGCCGAAGTGCAAACGGCAGCCGGCAGAGGGCGGCTTTCATGGGACGCGTCGGTACATTCAGCCACAAGGCCTGTCTGCAGTATTTCGGCGGCGAAGTGGAGGCCCTGCCGGTGGCCTCTTTCAGGGCTGTCTTCGAGGCCGTGAAATCCGATACCGCCGACTTCGGAGTGATTCCCCTGGAGAACTCACTCAACGGAAGTATCCATGAAAACTACGATATTTTGAATGACTACGATTTGAGCATTATCGGTGAAATTAAACTGCGCATCATGCATCACCTGATGACCAATCCCGGTGTTGAAATCGGTGACATCCGCCGCGTTTTGTCTCATCCCCAGGTATTCGGCCAGTGTCGGCACTTTCTTGAACAGCACGACTGGGAGCTTGTTTCGGTCAGCGACACCGCTGCGGCTGCGCAACGCGTGGCCGACGGCAGGAATAATGGTGATGCCGCCATAGCCAGCCTGGTGGCCGCCGAAGAATACGGATTGATGCTGATAGCGGAGAACATCGAAACCAACCCGCGCAATTACACCCGTTTTGTCATCATCGGCAAGTCCCCCCTTTCCACGGGACCATTCGACAAGACATCGCTCATCTGTTCCACTCGCAACGAGCCCGGAGCACTTTACGAGACCTTGAAGATTTTCGCCGAAAACCGCATCAACCTGATCAAGCTCGAGTCACGTCCTATTCAAGGAGAACCGTGGCGGTACATGTTTTACATGGATATCGAGGCGGATCTCGGCGCCGATGCCTTGAAACCGGTGCGGAAGGCGCTGGAGCAAAAGACCGACTACCTGAAAATTCTCGGCACTTATGGTGAAGTGCCCGAATCACCGCCGGGTGAAAGTGCGGAATCGCAGCGAGTTTAATCGTTTAGAATAGGCGTGTTGGAGCGGCGGTTATTTTTTTTTGACAGCTGGCATGCCAATCGGTATATTGGGACATTCGCTCATGTTTTCCGCCATTCCATCTCCATCTGATTCGGGCCGGTTTCGGATTCATTTAAGCTAAGACGGTTCTCCTCCCGCTACACCCGTTCGTCAAGCAGACTGTTATCTTGAACAGTACAGGACCGATTTTGAAGATCATTTCTGTTGAAGATCGAGCGGTCCGATCATTTTAAGATCCCCTTATGCATTTCAGGAAATGCATCCCGGAGGGTCGGCCGCATCGCAGGCTGTGGGGACGACACCCATGAACATCGTCCTTCTTTATCCGCCGCCGTGGAAGATCTCTGAACACGGGGATCCGCCCTATCCGACAGGTGAAGGGGCGCCGGCCGGTTCCGACGGCGATGCCGTTCTAACAGGCGACTTCACTCAAACTCCCTACGGGCTGCTTTCGCTGGCCGCGCAATTGCTCAAGGCCGGCTTGCGCGTCACCGTCTTCAATCTGTCCAATTATCCCTGGCGGGAGGTTGAAAGACTCATACCCCGACTGGATGCGGATTTGTTCGGCCTGTCGTGTTTGACGGCCAATCGACGCGGTATGGCGATGCTGGTGCGGTTTATCCGCAGGGTCCATCCTGCGGCACGGATTGTCGTCGGCGGACCGCATGTGTCGGCCCTGCCTCTCGCAACCCTCGAACATGTTCCGGAGATCGATGTGGTCGTCCTCGGTGAAGGCGAACACACGTTCCTGGAGATCGTCGATCGAATGCTGAGAGCCGAGACCATTGGCGATCTTCCGGGTACAGCCTGGCGCAGCGGGACAAGATGCCAAATCGGCCCCCCGCTGATGCCCATTAAAGATCTGGACACGCTTGCCTCTCCAACCGACTATTACGACATCGGCACCCTTCTGACCTCTCGCGGCTGCCCGATGCGCTGTACTTTTTGCAGTAGTCGCATGATGTGGGGGCGGCGGCCGCGCTTTCATTCGGTGGATTTCGTGCTCGATATGCTCGAAGCGGCCGTGCATCGCCATGGTCGGAAAATCATAGCGATCAAAGATGACACCTTTACGGCCGACAGAGACAGGGCCCTGGAAATCTGCCGGCAGATTCGGCACCGTGGTCTTGTTTTCATCTGGAGCTGTGAAACCCGCGCAGACTGCCTGGATGAAGAACTGCTCGGGGCGATGCGGATGGCAGGCTGCAAACGGATAAGCCTGGGTGTCGAGACGGCATCAGAAGAGATCCTGAAAAACATTCGTAAGCAGGTCCTGCCGGATCAGGTCCGTGACATCACCCAGTTGATCAAACGTTACGGCATTCAAGTTCGGTACTACATGATGGTGGGTAATCGCGGTGAGACCTATGAAACCTTTCAGCAAAGCATTGACTTTATTAACCGGTGTCAGCCGAATCAGTTCGTTTTTTCCCAACTCCATCTGTATCCCGGAACCGAAGAGTTTGATCTCTTTATGGCAAACGGCATTGTTTCGCCGGCAATTTTTTTTCAACGCGATTTTTTATGTCTGACCGTCTTTGCCGGCAAATCCGAGGACGAGCAGAAAATCAGGGCCTGTCTATCGCGACTGCAGGGTGTTCAAGACTGCTGGCACTATCGGGCCGAAGACTACGCTGAAATCAGTGCGCGGTTGCCGGAACATGCCAATCTTTACATGGGCCTCTGCTGCGCCTGCCTGCGGGAAGGCAATCCGGAAGAGGCCCAGCGGCACCTGGACCGGGCTGCGTCTTTGGGATATGCCCTGTCCGGACAGATTTTCAACGCCCGGGCCTGCATCGCCGCGGCCAATCAGGACGTCGAGACGGCGGCTGCATTTCTCGAAGCGGCCCTTAACTGCTATCCCCACAGCGACGTCATCAAAAACAGGGAACGTCTTCAGGACTGGCAAAGTCGCGGGGGGCCGCTGAGCGGCAAGCCGCTGGTGCTGAGCTGCGAGGATCATTTCGAAACCAATCGCATCTGTTGTCCCCCCGAACATCCCGATCCTTAACCCGATCTTTTTCGCGGTTGCAGCGACACGTTACCATCGGATCGCGCCTGCCGGACATATATGACCGCTTCTGTCAGATCGTGATGACGAAGTGGGCGCGCCGGTTTTTTGCCCAAGCCTGCTCGGTGTTTGACCGGTCGAGGGGGCTCTCTTCACCGTAGCTGACCGTCTTGATCCGTGAGGCGGACACGCCGAGGGCGACCAGAAATTCCTGGGTCATCTTCGCGCGTTGTTCCCCAAGTGCCAGGTTGTATTCGTTCGTGCCGCGTTCATCACAGTGGCCTTCGATGATCACGTTAGTCCCGGGGTTTTCCTTCATGTAGCGGGCTTTTTCGCGCAGAATTTCCTGGGCCTGCGGTGTGAGCAGGGCGCTGTCGTAATCGAAATGAATGTCCTCATTTTCGAAAGCCGTCCGCGCTTCGGCCGCTTGTTCGGGCGACAGGGACTTCCCGGCACCCGTCGACCCGAGGCTTTCTTCAGAAATGGCGCCCGACTGCCCTGTGCCTTCAGACCCCGTTCGCTGGGCTTCAGACTCATAGGCTGTCGAAGGCCCCGAGCTGACAATCGGCTTGGAACACCCGAACAGGAACATCAGCACAACGCTTACGGGAATCAAAACAACAGTCAATTTTCGCATGGGCGATACCTCCATCTATGTTGGTTGAAGAATTTTATGACCGGGCGCGTAGTTGATGTCCCGGCTGTGGTCAGGACTATATAACACATGCCGCTTCGGTTTTCAAAAATTCGTTTACTTGGAGTGGGGGAGGATAATGAATTTTTGGGTCCCTTGTGGAGTCGGTGTGAAAAAAAATTGACGCTCCGTGCCGCTGGTCGTATAGTAAATTTTTTGGACCGATTGGATTCCTGCCTTTCTTATCATCGCGGCCGGACCGTGACAATGGCTTGAAAAAAGATGCAGAGAATGCTAAGTAATCTACTTCAATGCACTCCCATCGTTGCCGTAAACCAAAGAGCGGAATCGAATATGTGGCGTAATGTGTCCCAAGGACCCGGGTGGAGAACCTACCAGGAGAGGCTTCAGCGAGAGGACCAAAACCGACTTTTTAAAAAGAAACTTCTTCTGGTCGGCGGGGTTATCGGCGGCTTGCTGGCGGTTGTTTTTTCTGGAGCCTGGATGAGCAGCCGGTTGAACCGGTCGGTTCCGGTCACGCCGACGCTTCAAAAGCAGAATACACAGAAACAGAACGCCTCCGCGGACGGTTTTTCACGTAAAACGCTTGCAGCGCTGCTCGTTCCGTTTTCAGGCGATAGTTTCAAACTAACCGATGAAATTGCCCTTGAAAATAAGGGCGTCCATTATACGCTGAAGACCACCGTGAATCCGAAACTGCAGACCTATGTCAACAATTTGCTCGAGCGCTCCAACACACTGCAGGCGGCCGTGGTGGTCTTGAACCCCCATGATGGACGGGTACTCGTCATGTCTGGGCATGACAATAGCGGTGCCGATACCAACATTTGCCTGAAAGCCGAATACCCGGCCGCCAGCCTTTTTAAAATTGTTTCGGCCGCCGCCGCCTTGGAAGCGGCTGGCTATACGCCGGAGAAAACTCTCTACTTTAACGGCAGCCGCCACACCCTTTACAAAAATCAACTGAAACAACAGCAGGGTCGCTATACCTCCGAAACTCAGCTCCGCAAAGCATTTGCGGTATCCAACAACTCGATCTTCGGAAAACTCGGGATTTATGCTCTCGGTCCAAAGGTCATCACTGAATATGCAGAAAAATTCTATTTCAATCGATCGATACCTTTCGACCTGCCGGTCGAAGTCAGTGAGACCGAAGTCCCCACAGATGAATACGGATTGGCCGAAATTGCGTCCGGTTTCAACAAACGGACACGTGTTTCTCCTTTGCATGCCGCCTTGCTGGCGTGCGCTATCGTCAATCAAGGTGAAATGGTGGCGCCGTGGTTGATCGAGACGGTTACCGATGCGTCGAACTCGGTGCTCTACCAAGCCAAGCAACACACCCTCGAGACGCCTGTCAATAAGAAAACAGCCGCCGATTTAAAACTGATGATGGAGGATGCCGCCGCTTACGGCACGGGACGTAAAACATTTCGCAAGTTGCGCCGCCGAAAAATTTTCAAGGACTTTGTCCTTGGCGTTAAAACCGGCACCATCAATGATGTCTCCGACCAGTTCAAGTATGACTGGGTCACGGCTTTTGCATTAACACCAAACGGAAACGACGGCATTTGTATTGGCGTGCTTGCGGTTCATGGCGAGAAGCTCGGTATTCGTGCAACGGAGATGGCCAGAGCCATCATCGAATACAATTTCAGATCTTGAATCGGCCGGAGGGCAAAATTCAAGCAACCGTTCATCTACAGGCGCAGTTCTCATCGTCGCTTTCCGCCCGCCAGTCATTACAGGTCACATAGTGGTGACACTCCGGGCAATAGAAATAGTTCGGAAAACAGTTCTCACCGCACCGACGGCATTTGCGCCCTTCGTCGGGCTTTTGTCTGGATTTGATCTTCTTCAATCCTTTTTGGATCAAACGGTATTTTCGTCTTTCCTGTGCCAGCTGTTTGCGGCGCCTTTCATCCTGGCAGGCCGGTCGCTCGCAGTAAGCACGCGTCGCCTGTTTGGGGGGGACTTGGAATTCGTTTCCGCACACACGGCAGGTTCTTTTTAGCATTTTAAATCACCATACTTGCCAGAAAAAAAAGTTACACCACTGAAACACAGAAAAAATTCCGGCTCCAAGGTCATTTTTGGTGCGTAGCAGATGCACCTCTTTTGATGTAACGGGGCAAATACGGCTTGCTTGAGGAAGGAAGTTCTGCGGAACCAAGGTCTACCCAAGTAAGCCCGGAAACCTAGATCGATACACGAAACTTATCCTAATCATGTATTGCAGAATTGCAATAGAAAAATCTAACGTGTCTTGACATTACTGTTCTATAACTCTAGTATCACAAACTTTTTATAAAAATGAACGTTATCTTGCGGACCTTAATTTAGGGCCTCGGGTCTCAGATATCAGGCATATCGTTGGGTAGAATTTCGGACTCACCACGCCAGCTTTCATCATTCTGCACGACGATGCAACTCAGTTTAGATAAATAGGAGGAAAGAGTTATATGAAAATCGCTTTTCCCACTCAATTCGATCACGGATTGGAGAGTGCGGTCTTCGGGCATTTCGGTTCGGCCGGATATTTTCTGGTTGTCGATGACGTCTCCGGGGCTGTTGAAACCATCGTCAATGCGGACCGCGACCATCTTCACGGTCAGTGTCAACCGCTGGCCGCACTGGGCGGTAAAAAAGTGGATGCCGTGGTGGTCGGTGGCATCGGTGGTGGCGCACTGCAGAAACTTCTGTCATCCGGCATAAAAGTCTATCGCGCGGTTGAGGGAACCTTGAACCAGAATTTGGAACTGATCCGGACCCAGCGCCTACCGGAATTCTCTTTCAAAATGACGTGCGCCGGTCATGGTGGACATGCCGGCTGTGCTCATTGAGCCGCAGCCTTCCTCAAATTTATTTCGCAATATATGAAAGCGTTATGCACGAAATGATGACGCAGGGCGGGAATTGCCATTTTCGGGTGTAATTGATAAGAAATTTTCCTGTAAGGAGCGCGTCATGCCGATTTTTGACTATCTTTGTCTGGACTGCGGGGGCTTGAGTGAAATTCTGTCGTCATATCAGGCAGAAACCCCGCAATGTAAAATTTGCGGAGGCGTCCATTTGAAAAAAATGTTGTCAGCCCCTTCATCCCTATCCGGTATGCAAACGCATCGACTTCCCGGCCGAGGAGACAGTCCCTGTTGCGGGTCCACACCCTCGCAGACCGGTTGTGCCGGCCCCGGCAGTTGCTGTGGGAAGGTGGGGCGCTGAAGCCAGCCTCTCTTCAGGTAACAGCGGACACTAGTGATGGCCTCACCTGCCGATTGCTCCGCACAACCCCGGGTTAAGAACCGCTTGCGATTCGGCCAATAGTAAAAAGCCCCACATGCTCTTCGCATGCGGGGCTTTTAATACATTCAACCGTCTTAAAATTTAATTTTGTTTATCCGACAATATCCGGTGTTGGCAACTATGCATTCTTTCTTCACATGTGATGGGGCACTTATGTTTCGCCCATTTTCGCCATGCACAGCTTAAAAATAACCGGAATAATTTAAGATTCTATTGGGCCGGCACATAAGGAATAGGAATGCCCCACCATTCTTGAGCGGTCGATGCCTGGGCAGTAAGTGCCGTCGGCTCCTTGTAGCCCCACATGCTGAATTTTGCGTGATCCCAGTCGCGGTACAGGGTATTGTGTTCAAAGAATTCAGACTCCTGGGCCATATGCCCGCAGCCTGCCAAAAACGCCAACAACATACCGATAATCAATAATTTTTTCATCTCTCTCCTCCTCATCGTTACAGTTTTCATCATCTAAATAGTTTTATTCACCTCATTCACCGATCCAACAATCAAACAGGCGTAAGTTTTAGCCAAACGATATGCAATTTTATGAACTTGTGTGCATTTGTCAAGAGCATTTATTTGAAATATTTTAGGATCATATACGACTTACCGACATATCGTGTACATCGTCCGGCATATTTTTCCGTTCAATTCTACTACAGCGTCATACACATCAAGAAGGGTCAATTTTTGGCATAATAAATGACGATTTTTGACGTTC
Organism: Deltaproteobacteria bacterium; assembly: GCA_032127235.1. Lineage (GTDB taxonomy): Bacteria > Desulfobacterota > Desulfobacteria > Desulfobacterales > SG8-13 > JARFQH01. Next base: position 1,001 of record JAQAZR010000347.1, on the reverse strand, counting down.
ACGGGCCAACAAAAGCATGGTATCAATATAACAATCTGAAAATATATTAAATATTTATTTTAAACACTTTGGCCTGCTTTTTGCTAAATTTGATTGGGTTCAATTCCCCCAAATCCATGTTCAGGTGTTTAATTGGAAGGTCGAACATCCCAGAACCGATTTAAAAAATATAGATATTGTCCTCTTTTTATTGCAGGAGTCCTCCTATTCTGTTTGATCGGTTGCGCGACGTCGACCGACCGGCGCCATCCCGAGTTCAATCACCGCATTCAATCAATCAAAACAGTGTGCCTGTTACCGTCAGACGCCCTTGTGTACGAGGAACTTCCCGACGGTCGGCTTAAACGGCGCAATGACCGAAGCGAGGCGGCAGGTCTTTCTATTCAGCAGGCGCTGGTGGCTGAATTGACTGCCCGCGATTTTCGCGTCCTGACCTATCCGGTCGGCGCGACCCATCGCACGGCCGAATTACAGGAGGTCCTCAGTTTATACCGGGCGGTCAACAAGTCGATCCAACTTCATACTTTCGGGCCCGAGGTCTTCACTGCAAAACGAACCCGGTTCGAGTATTCGGTCGGTCCGCTTAAAACGCTTCTTCAGCAAAACGGTGCGGATGCATTTGTTTTCGTCCGCGTTCTCTACAAGTTTTCCTTGCAGCAGTCACGCAGTTTCGTCAGCCTCGGGCTGGCAGACGCTACCGGCAACATTCTGTGGTACGGCGCCAACGGCAGCAGGGAAGCGGCAGGTATCGAAGATCCGGACAAAACCACTCACCTCGTGAAAAAAGTTCTGGCGAATTTTCCGGAGGGTCGATTGTGAAACCGGTCGGATGGCTATGGATCTTCTGGTTGATTCGCACCTGCCTCGGCACCGCAACTGCGGCCGATGAGCAATTTCCCCGAGACCCGGGCAAACAGGATATCCAGGCGTTGATGGAAGCAGTTAGGGCGGATGAGAAGCGCCTTGAACAAAGCGATGCCCTGTACAATGATCCAAAGCTG